>NZ_JBBEVD010000050.1:0-6892 GCF_037414265.1 Pseudoalteromonas sp. C12FD-1 | reverse complement strand
GCTGAGTACCAATCGCATCATCGTGGTGAATAGCAATACCAGTGGGTTTCATTGAACGCTATGGCGATAGATAGTCATGATGATGACGTTGGTAAAAAAACAAGATACCTGGGTAACTGTTTACTTGATGTCTCTGGCACTGTGTTGTGAAAAGGTAAGCTATGCAACTTGGTACCATGACGAATCACGTGCCATTAATTAACTTCTGGTAGCAATCCTTATAACGGTTGCCAAAAATAATTTTTTATATGTTCATCTAAGCGATCTAGTTACTTACACAGCAGTGATGGAATATCTGATGGGGACATGCCTGTTAAGCCAATATCGAAATTTAGTGAAGTATCCTCTCCACAGACTTGAATAAGGTCTCTTAACCCTCCACGCTCTCCGCAATACAGTTGGCTGTGATTAGACTGATAGTGGTTAAATACTATCAGTACTAGCATTGAACTTAACGGGTGTAACTTGCTTTCCTTTTCCTTGATAGATAACACAAACATATAATTGTGACGGTAGATCACTAGTATCCTTACCTTCTTTAATTTCATTTAATCTCTTTAGCATCGAATAATAAAGCTACGGCTTATTATTTTTGCATTTTCAGTTAATTTTTCTGGAGTTGTATTTAGATCCCGTCGAGTAAAGCAAAGTCGGAATAAATCTCAGTAACACTTTCTTCAAGCTACTCTTTTTGTGCCATTAATTGTCCAAGTATTACGACTTTTTCGTCATACAATTCTTTTTGATAATCACGCTTTTTCTTCTTACCTTCAATACACAATAATAAATGCTCATTTCTATTAAATTTTCGACTTTCAAAATCATCAACTACACCACTATCTTTTTACCCTATTTGAAATAGCTGTAGTTCCAATTTCAGCGCTCTTATCTGGTTCATTACTCCCTAGTTTTTCTTTACGCCTTGTGAAGCATTCTTGAAATAATGGTAAAACCAGTTTTGTATCTCCGTTCTGAGTTAAATTCTCAGCTATAGCGTTTAAGGTATTGGTAGCTTGAAGATCCTTAAAACCAAAGTTTAAAAAGCTCTAAACGGTACAACAGAAAGAGATACTTATTCGAAAATTCATACTTAAAATTTTCACAAGCTTTACCACCCAAGTATTTTACAAGCTGAAAAGCAACCTCTAATTCTTTAGTACTTCCACAGAGCGTTAAATAGAATCTATCGGCTTTTTTTTGACCTTAACAACAAAGGAAGAATAACGGTGCTCACTTAGAGATTGAATTATTTCCAGTTCATCATCTGTAATTGGCTCTTTCCGGTATGTATAATTTTGCTATCTAGCTACACTCTCGTTCAAATAAAGTAAACTCACCGTAATCAACAAATTGTCTTATCCTTTTAATATTTTGTTAATTGTTGCGCTATCAATGTAATTCGGTACCCTACTCTTCCAACCTATACTTTGTATTTTTTCCATCTCCTTTGAAAATTTAACTAAGTAGTCTTGGGTTTCTTTTTGCCATTGATACCAGTTAAGCGACAAATACTTTGAGCCCGCGTTGTACATTACTAATGCTGACAGTAAATCATCGTTTTCTTGCTTTAAGTTAGCTGCTAGTAATCTAGCACCGCCATTAACATTAGTGGCAATATCAAAAGCTTCACCTTTATTAACTTTTATCCCTAAATTTTTTGCCGTTTTCGGCATCAACTGCATCAATCCCATGGCTCCACTTTTTGAGATGGCACAGGGCTTAAAATTTGACTCTATAGACATCACTGCTGCAATAATTTCTGGTGGGATATCTGTTTTTAATGAAGCTTTTTCTATCACTTGATGTAGGTTTATTTTTTTATCCTTTTGTAAATGGCAGTCAAGTGACTTTAGTCTTCTCGAGCTTTTTTGAACGCGAGATTTAACATGAGTATCTGCTGAAAAAGATAAATTATTGAGATGTTTCGTTAATTTATCAAGACGTTCGTCAGCATTAGTACTGAACGTAAGCATAGCAAAGAATAAAAAAAGTGTTCTATATTGACAGGATATGGATTTCATAAGTAGACCTTCAGTGTTGTGTTTATGTACTTAAGGTCTACTTTGTTTTTTAGGGGGGCTAGTCGATTAGATTATTAAATATTATCATTAAGATTTATCTCCAAATGATTAGTTTCTTTATTGTAATACCATCCCAGAGTAGTTCTATCAGTTAAGTTAATTTTTTCTATTGATAACTGAGTAAAATCTTCATCCCAAATAAAATCACTTTGAACTAAAACGCTATTGTGAAGTAAAGTTACCCTAGGTTCAGATGCAGGGGTAACTTCCCAGCTAATTGCCCACTTCATTAGGTCATCATTCTCATCAATATTTGCAATAAATAATAAAGGCTGCAACTTACCGCCTTCTTTTACCTGTTTCTGCCCTCCGTTAAAGCCACGCGTTGCTGATGCGGTTTGTTGAAGTGAAGTTTCAAAAATTGGTGCTAGCCATTCCCAAAGATTTAATGGGAGCATTAAAATAGCCTCCCCAATTGCCCGTGCATCAGTCTGATCCAAAAAACCGGGATCAGCCTCAATTCTATTCCAATATTCAATTATTGATTCTGGTAATTTAAATTTATTTACAATCCATTCAACTTGTTCTTTGTTTAAGTCTATACGTTCGCCATCAAAGGCAACTACTTGGCCATCAATGATTAATGACTTTAAGGTATCGCTGCCGTCAATTTTTGATAAACAAGCATATTGATCGTCCTTGGCAACCCATAATTCAAACTTATGTATAGCACTAAATGTCCACTCAAAAACAAATTGAGCATCACGTGACACGACAGCTTGCTCAATAGATGACACTAACAAACACTCATTAAGGTCAACTCTGTTTTGCTGAATACGCGAAATCATCAACTGACAAAATGGGTCTGTTTTCATTTTGTAGTCTAACGCCGCTTTAAAGCTGGCATCAAAAACAATTAAGGCATCATTAGCATATGCTTCTATGGCAGTTTTAGATGGTCTTTGCAATAAAAAGGCAAGCAACTTCTTATGAGCAACAGCATTTATCACCTTTACTGAGATTTGCTGTGTTTGTATAAATTGTTCAACTTCATGCTGTAGCCTCATTGAAGGCGCAACTATTGTAGGCCAAAAGCCATCTTCAAATGCCTTTTCTACTTGATGTTGTATTTCATTTACTTCAACACTAATTAAACGTTGACCATCATCAAAAATTTCATTTCCTATTTCGTCAAATAAATCAAACCACCAACAAGGTGAGTCATTTGTTTGAAGAAGAAGTAATTTTTCACACATAACAGGAGCTGAATTATTCATTGTTATCATCTTCTATGGTTATCTCTTTTGAATCTAATTTTGATGGTTCATTTCCTATCTTAGTCAACCTTTTATCATATTTTACGTTGGACTCAAGCGTTTCAAACATCCGTTGAAAACTATCTTTAGTCAACTTTTTTGTCAGTTGACTAGACTCTATAGCTTGCCAAACCTTACGGTACATTTCGAATATGTAGGGTTCATTTTTTTCGGGAAAATTCTTATTTTTAAATGATAGAGGGGAAGAGCACAGTTCCTCATTGAGTTCTTTCCATTCTTGCACCGAAAACGTACTCGGTAATTTCTGTTTATTAGTGTCTTTTTTATCTGAATATATTTTGGTTAAAAAGTTATATACTCGATGTTGGAGCAAGTCGACATCTACAGTAAATTGAGTATTATTGTTATCATTAAGGTATTCGTCATATTTTTGAATATTCTCAGATAAGCATAAAAGCCTAGAACAAGACTCTTGAATTTTTTTAAACTCTTGGTCTGGCGATTTTCCCATTCGAGAAAGCCTTAAACTTGCTTTAAAGCATTCATCTAATGTCTCTTTGATGACTTTATTAAATTTACTATCACGATTAACAGCCATTAATTCAACACTATCATAATTGGGGAGTATTGTATTTTTACGCGCACTTTCATTCACCAATTCCCCTTCATTACTAGGGCTGTTTTCTAGTAATAATGACTCATGCTTTGAGTTGCCAATAAAGTTTATTAACTCTCGATATTGGTTTTTACAATTTTCTCTTTTGGTACTTCTATTTAGTTTATGATTTTTAGCAGCTTCTTTTATAAAGACATTTATTAGACACTTGAGTTTTTTTCTAGATTTTGTTTCTGGGTCTCCAAAAATATCAGTTTTATCCTTCCGCTTTTTCACTATTGACAAATAGTCCAGCCAAACAGGATCATCTGACAGTTTGAACCTCATACTCCCACACATTAAATTTAAATATTCTGTTCGCTCTTTCTCTCTATGCTTTTGTTTTAAATTTGCTTTAATTCCTTTACTATTTTTATTAAATTGAATTCCGTTGTACATAGATATAGCTGTTACAGAATAATAACCTAAAACAAATCGGCTGAAATTTTTCTTATTTAAGTCAACCCATAGTTCCTCAGTGCTTTGCTGTTCAGAAATATAAGTGTCAGACAAGAATTGACATAACACTTCGAATTCTTCTTGTTTGTTTTCATTTCTTTCTATTACAAGATCATTAGACATTTGTACGGCATCACTTACGTTCGACTTCCATACATCATTAACTTCATCTTCAGTGAGATTATCAACTGCGAGTTCTTTTATATTGGTTTGAGCTGATGACTCCTTATAAGTATTTCCTTTAGCTCCCATTTTGAAACTCGTATTAAAACTAATCCAAAGATATCTAAAGTGTTCACCTAATAAAGCGTATAATGCATCCTGCTCAGATTTGAATTCAAGGCTATTACTTATATCCTCGTCTGTTAACTGTTGTGTATAAGGAAGATACTTAGAATTATGACTATTAAAACCACTTAGCACCTGTTCCCAACCTCTTAATGCATTTTTCTTTTCTTTGTCTGAAAGCTTGATATCAGGATATAATTGCTCCAGCGCTTGCCCCACTACTTCCAATATATCTGATAATTCGTTGTATTTAGTCAAAAACAAGCCAATTCCATAAGCCCAATAAATAGATTCATAACTTAATAAAGAAATTTTGCTTGTTAAAAGCTTTCCTTGAACATTAAGGCTCATGAAGCGTTCCAAAGAGTCCTTATGACCACTTAATAAAGAACTTCGGAAATATTTAAGTGCTTTCCGAAGCCAAGCTACAGAGGCATCATTTAAGCTATCATCATCAAATCTTAACGCCTTAGGGCTGTTACAATGAATAATCATTGATACATGACCAAAGTCACACTTCCCTGACTTAATTAATTCAACAGCGGAAGGAATGAGAACCTTGGGAATAATATGTAGAAAATATTCTCGAAAAGCTTCTAGCTCATTTTCAAAAGTATAATCGTCAATATTTTGAACTGAAGTTCCACTATTTTTTAATTTTTGATAATTGCTATAACTAACCCCTTTTTTAGGGAAGTTAGTATCTAAATAAGAATTTAGAAATATTTTGAATGACATACCGACTCCTTTGGATAAGAGGTAGTAAATCATAGTCTTTTAAAGTTCGCAATTTCATTGTTTGGACTTCACAGCTTTCATTGTAGTGGTCAACTAATTTTGGCCACAGTTTTAGAATCTTGGTATCTAACCTCAGATTCATTTGGCGCTAAACCAGCATTATAATGATGTGGTCTAATATTATTGTAATATCCATTGATGTAATCGCTTACGCTATATTTAGCTTCTTTAAAGTTCTCATATCCAACCTTTGGCATGCATTCCGTCTTAAAGTTTCTTAAGAATCGCTCCATTGGCGCATTATCCCAACAATTTCCGCGCCTGCTCATGCTTTTGTAATTTTATAGCGCCATAAACGTTGGCGGTACTTCAAGCTTGTATAATGGCTTCCTTGGTCTGAGTAAAACATCAATCCACTTGGCCTACCTACCTCTGCTTTCATACGAGAGTTCAAGCGCTTTTAGCGTTAGGTTAGTATCTGGCGACAACGACATTGCCCAACCAACGACTTTACGTGCAAATAAATCAACAACGACCGCTAAATAGGCCCAGCGATTGCCTGTCCAAATATACGTCACATCACCGCACCACAATGTATTCGGCTCAACAACATCAAACTGCCTGTCTAACAAATTTGGGATTTCAAGATGCTCATTACCACCCCGTTTATATTGATGTTGTGGTACTTGGCAGCTCTCTAGTTTTAGTTTAACCATCAGCTTAGCGGCGCGATAACGGCTTAATTCAAAATCGTTATTCGTTGCGATTGCCGCGATTGTCCGTGCCCAAGCTGAACCACCGCTCATCGCATGTATGGCTTTAACTTCAGCTTCTAGCCTTATTTGCTCTGGTGTCGACGTTGTATCCCGTATGGCCCAATATTTATAGCTGCTGCGATGCACATTGAATACACTACACAACACACTAACTGGGTAACGCTCTCGTTGATTTAATTTCTCGATTAACGAGAATTGTTCAAGGAGTCGGTCATCAAAAGAGCAGTAGCCTTTTTTAATATATCCTCTTCTAATTCAATGCGTTGAATTTGCTTTTTAAGTTCGCGGATTTCAATTTGTTCGGGCGTCATTGTTGAAGCCAATGGTGACTGGCCATTCCGTTCTTGCTTTAACTGAGTTACCCACTTACTTACAGTTGATTTACCAACACCCATAGCCTTGGCTGCATCTTCTTGAGTATAACCTTGGTCGACTACAAGCTGAGCCGTTTCTAATTTGATTGCCACAGGATACGTTGCGCGTTTTAATTTCGTCATTTTTTCACCCAAATTTGTATGCTTATTAGCATAACATTTCTTTCTTAATGGGTGGCCAAATTAACTATGCCACTACACATCAACATACAAACTTATTACTCTATCGGCAACCAAAGAACCTTTATTGGTTGCCGATAGCAATTTACGTCGCTACTGTTCAATACTAATTAGCATGTCCGCC
>NZ_JBBEVD010000049.1:0-66218 GCF_037414265.1 Pseudoalteromonas sp. C12FD-1 | reverse complement strand
AGAACGTTGCGACGTTGCCGCTAGGGATGCGTATAATACACCCTTTATTTTTCGAGTCAACACTTAATTTTAAACTTTCTTGCGATGATTTAAAACCGAAGTTTTACTTAACTCTCTGAGCAGCTCCTGCCTCGCTAAGCGTTGGCGCTCCCTGTCTCAGTGGGGTCGCATTATAGGGAGAACAGATTTTTACGCAAGCACTTTTTTAAGGAAAAACCAAAAAAAAGCACCGTTCGGTCAATATGTGAACTAACCCCTCTGTAACTGGTAGTTTTATAATCAAATCAGGCCTTTTCTGGCCACTATTTGAGTGTTGCTGTTACACTCAAGCGACTATAACTAGTATTTAAAAGGTATATATATGGCTATCCGTTCTTATAAAGGTGTGACTCCCTCTTTTAATTCGTCTGTTTATGTTGATGAATCGTCTGTTTTGGTAGGCGATATTACTATTGGCGACAACTGTAGCGTATGGCCATTAGTGGCAGCACGTGGAGATGTTAATTATATACGTATTGGTGAACGTACAAATATACAAGACGGTAGTGTTCTTCATTTATCACGTGCGACTGAAAGCAACCCAGATGGTTACCCACTTATTATTGGTGATGATGTGACAGTGGGTCACAAGGTGATGCTGCATGGATGTACGCTTGGAAACCGTATACTTGTCGGTATGGGCGCTATTGTAATGGATAATGTAATAGTAGAGGACGACGTTATTATTGGTGGGGGGTCATTAGTACCGCCAAATAAACGATTGGAGTCTGGTTATTTATATGTTGGTAGCCCAGTAAAGCAAGCTCGCCCATTGACAGAGCAAGAGCTTGCTTTTTTAAAAGTATCTGCAGATAACTATGTGCAATTAAAAGATGAGTATTTAGCCGAGATTGGCTAGATTCACTTCTATCTGCCCTGCCGAGTTATAGCTTTCATCTTCTATTAGTTGCTCGGCACACTCTTCATAATCAAATCGGTACTTATCAAAATATTCTGTTGCGTGACTTTCATCTTTTAAATCTAAGTTACGTAGTTCAATAACACACTCCACCAGCATCCCCGATACTTGTGCAAAAAATACTAGTTGGTGGGAAGGTTCTCTAAACTCGAGTCTATCTATAAACTGTATGGCTTGATTCATTTAAGCATGCCTTGTTTTAGTGCTTTAACAACAGGAAGTATGGCGGGCATTTTATTTCGCCATATAAAAAATGCCTGTGCGGCTTGGCCTACTAACATGCCGCTACCATCTAACAGCTTAGTATTTGTATTGTGCTGTGCAACCCAGTTCATAAAAACAGTATTTTCTAATGAGTAAAACATATCGTAAGCAACATCACAGCGAGTAAAGTGTTTTTTATCAAGCGCTGGAAGTTCGTTATTCATACTGCTTGATGTAGAGTTTACAATAAGTGAGTATTCGCTTACTGGTAAATCATCAAATCCATAGCCTGTTACTTTGCCATATTCAGTAAATAGCAGAGCTAAGTCTTGCGCTTTTTTTACCGTGCGATTAACAATAATGATTTCTGAAGGGTTGTGTTCAAGTAAAGGTAATATTACCCCTCTTGCTGCGCCTCCCGCACCAATAATCAAAATACGCTTATTGGTGATTGTCACCTCATTAGCAAGTAAATCATTAACAAAGCCCACGCCATCGGTATTATCACCTAACAAAGTACCATCATCGCGTTTTTTAAGTGTATTAACCGCACCAACAATTTTAGCAAGCGGGGTGAGTTCATCAGCCATAGCATACGCTTGCTCTTTAAATGGCATAGTTACATTTGCGCCTATCCCGCCTTGCTCAAAAAAAGTGGTTACTGTTTTTTCAAAGCTATCGATAGGTGCTAATATTGCGCGGTAGTCGATTTGCTCACCCAAAGATACAGCAAATTGTTTATGTATCGCGGGGGATTTTGAATGTTTTATTGGATTTCCAAAAACCGCATATTTGTCCATTTTAAAGCAACCTCTTTGCAGCTATACACTGCCTATTAACGATGATAAGTAATATGATTAAACGACTTTTTTCAAAATCTAAACCAGCGACTAAGCAACCAGCGCCCACTCCTGAGAAAACACCCTATGAAATAATTGGTGGAGAAGCAGGTACCCGTGCTATAGCTAACCGATTCTACGACATAATGGCCAGCGATGAATACGCCAAACCATTATATGATATGCATCCTCTGCCATTAGATAGAATTCGCCAAGTTTTTTTTGAATTTTTATCGGGTTGGCTTGGCGGGCCAAGTCTATTTACAGAAAAGCATGGCCAACCTATGCTGCGCAAACGCCATATGCCTTTTAGCATAAATAAAGACCTGCGCGATCAGTGGATGTATTGCATGAATAAAACACTCGATATAGAAGTAGACAACCCCCTACTGCGCGAAGGGTTAAAGCAATCTTTTGGGCAACTAGCCACGCATATGATTAATGAGCACTAATTGCAACTACTTAGCAAAAAGGCGCTGTTAAGCGCCTTTTATTGGATCTGTTGACCTTTGCGGATTTAAACAGCCCCTACCTTAATTTAATATTTATAACTGCCATTCTCTGGCTATCAAATCAGTGGGGGTAGTGGTTAGCCACTCTTGTGGACGTAAATAGTATTGATACAAATTAGCCTCTGCGCTGTCGGGCGCTGGTTTATAGTTATATTCCCAACGCGCCAGTGGCGGCATCGACATCAATATAGACTCTGTGCGCCCACCGCTTTGTAAGCCAAATAAAGTGCCTCTATCCCACACAAGGTTAAACTCTACGTAACGACCGCGGCGATATAGTTGGAAATCGCGCTGCTGCTCAGTGAATTCATCATTTTTACGACGCTCAATAATAGGTAAGTACGCATCTAAAAAGCCATTACCAACCGATTGCATAAATGCAAAGCTTTGCTCAAACCCGAGCTCATTTAAGTCATCAAAAAATAAGCCACCTACACCACGTGTTTCGTCGCGATGTTTTAGGTAAAAATATTCATCACACCAGGTTTTGTATTTTGGATACACTTGTTCACCAAATGGTGCACAAATGTCGTGTGCGACTTGGTGCCAATGCTGTACATCTTCAAAAACGGGGTAAAAAGGCGTTAAGTCAAACCCTCCGCCAAACCACCAAATAGGTTCTTCACCTTCTTTTTCAGCTATAAAAAAACGTACATTGGCATGACTTGTAGGAACATGTGGGTTTTTTGGATGAATAACTAATGATACGCCACATGCATGAAAGCTTCGCCCTGCAAGCTCTGGCCTATGAGCGGTCGCAGAGCCCGGCATCGATGCACCAAATACATGCGAGTAGTTAACGCCACCTTGCTCAATTACATTGCCGTTAGTGGTAACACGCGTGCGCCCGCCACCGCCTTCGGCACGTTGCCAGCTATCTTCAACAAATTTTGCACTGCCATCGGCCTGCTCTAAACCTTGGCAAATGGTGTCTTGCAAAGCCATAAAATACGCTTTTACTTGTTCTAATAATTCGCTTTGCATATTAACCTCTAAATACTTTGCCGGTCATGGCATCTTTTATTGTGCTTGGCTGCGTGTTACCCCCTAAAGGCTCATCAATATAACAACCTACTTTATCTGCAAACTGCTGCTTGGCTTGTTCAATACTTGTTACCGTAGGCTGACCGGTCAAATTAGCACTAGTAGAGACAAGAGGTTTACCTAATTGCTGGCATAAGCGCTTAACACTTGGGTGATTTGTTACACGCACTGCAATAGTATCAAACTGGCCTGTTAACCATTTAGGCGTATTTTTAGCCGCAGGCATTACCCAGGTAATAGCACCAGGCCAACTAGAAAAAATATCAGCACGTTTATCCATTGGCAGCTTTACATCGTCAACATACTTTAATAATTGGCCGTAATTATCGGCAATTAAAATAAGGCCCTTTTCAACGGGACGCTGTTTTATTTCTAGCAACTTCTCAACAGCTTGCTGATTATCTGGATCACACCCTAAGCCATAAACTGCTTCAGTAGGGTATAAAATAACTTCACCTTGCTCTAAGCAAGATATAGCCGTAGGCAATGTAGAAAGGTCTGACAAAATATGCTCCAGAAATTTATATTAATCAGTAGTGGTAAGTTTATGCAGGCAACTTTTTTGTGGGCACTGTAGCACAGTACCACTGGCCATTTTTTTCTCAATAACAAGCGGCCAATCGCACTTAGGGCATGGCTTGGCTATGGGTTTGTTATTTAGTGTATATTTACAGCTTGGGTAACAATCGCATGAGTAAAACGTTTTACCAAATTTATTGCTGCGTGCAACTAACTGCCCTTTTTTGCATTTAGGGCACCCAGGTAATACATCATCGTTATTATTAGGTTCGTCATCGTGGGCGATGTAATGACATTGTGGGTACCCTGTACAACCAATAAACATGCCATAACGGCCGTTTTTAACCACCAGCGGTTTTGTACACTGTGGGCAGGCTGAATCTTCAAGAACTTTAATTTCGTTGCTATCGTGATGCGCTAATGGGCGAATAAAGTCGCATTTAGGGTAACTCGCACAACCCAAAAATGGGCCTGTTTTAGAGTTACGGATCACTAATTCAGAACCACATTGCGGGCAGACTTCGTATTCTTTTTCTAAGGCGTGTTTATCCGCCGAGAAAAGCGAATGGTCGATTTTACTCATGAGGTTCCTAATGGGTTGCTGAATTTTCGCCTAATATACCCAAACCACTTAAAGATACAAGCTGTGCATATATGTTTAAGTGGTTTGGCATACAATTTTAATGTAGAAGTTCGGTAGGTTCGTCAAATATAAGGTCTTCCATTTGCTCGTAGGCCTCTTCTGAGCCTGGTACATTAAATAACACCATAAGCACCACCCATTTTAAGTCATCGAGCGAAATATAAGGTTTGTCTAATGCGGCAAGGCGGTCCATCACCATTTCACGGGTTACACTATTAACCACCCTTATTTGCTCTAAAAACATCAAAAAGCCACGGCATTCAACGTTTAACATTTTGCATTCGCTATCGGTAAAAATGCGCATTGCTTGATGAGGCTTTGTAATTAAGTAAGGCGACTCATCGCTGCGTTGTAAATCGGCCAATTGTTCAAGCCAGTTTAACGCTTTAAAAATTTCGGTCTTATTAAAGCCCGCGCGAAGTAATTCATCGGTAAGCTCGTTTTCTTCAATATAAATATCGGCTTCGCTGTGAATGTAGTTTTCAAAAAGATACATGAGAATATCAAACATATTACCTTCCTGTGCTTAGCTTTATATACCCGTCTAATACGCGCTCTATTTCATCGTCTAACTCTAAATCGAGCAACCTTGCCAGCACTTTATCAATTGGCCACTGGGCGCGACGTACAATCTCATCAACACTGGTTACCTCATACCCTATACTATTTAGCACCTCACATTGTGACTGTTTGTTTACAGGCTCCTCTTTATTATATAGGCCGCTTTGATAAGAAAAGCTCACCTCATCTAAAATATCTGTCACATTTTCGACTAACTTAGCGCCCTGCTTTATTAAAAAATGACTCGCTTGCGATAATGGGTTTTTAATAGAGCCTGGTACTGCAAACACTTCTTTATTTTGTTCAATAGCGTAACGGACCGTGATTAATGAGCCGCTTTTAATTTCAGCCTCTACAATAACTACGCCTAAAGACAACCCAGATATAATACGGTTTCTGCGTGGAAAGTTATGCGCATTAGCAGCGGTACCCGGTAAAAATTCGCTTATCAATAAGCCATGCTCTAATACTTGGTCTGTTAATAATTTATGGCGTTTCGGGTAGTAAATATCAACCCCAGTCCCTAATACACCAATTGTTTTGCCATTATTGGCCAATGCCCCTTTATGCGCGGCACCATCAATACCCCGCGCCATACCCGAGGTAACAGTAATACCAGCTAAAGTAAGTTGATAAGCAAGCTCTGAGGCTATTTCTAGCCCCGTAGGGGTTGCATTTCTACTGCCAACAATGGCTACTTGCGGGCTAGATAACAATGATATATCGCCTTTACAAAATAACAGTAAAGGGGCACTGGCTATGTGTTTTAGCTCGGCGGGGTAAAGCGCATCAAATATACATATAACGGTTATATTATTTTGCTGTATTTGTTGCTCGTAATAGCTTACTTGCTGCCAATTGGTATTGAGTAAATTACAAGCTTGGTTTTGGGTAAGCCCAAGCTGTTGTAATTCACTTTGGTTTAAATCAAATAATGATTCAAGGGGGTGAGTGTGTGATAAGGCTAGCAGTGTTTTAATACCTAAGCCTTTACACATATAAAAGGCAAGCCAATGGGCTAGCTTGCCAGATGACTGATCCATGCTCTCTCCTAGAGCACCGACTCGCTACAACTTAATGAATTACTACACTATCTCCAACGCGAATTGGGTGCTGATTTTTTGTTATTAATGCATAACTCACTTTGTCATACACTTTAAATACAATTAACTCACCTACTTTTTCATGTGGCATTGTCCATGTAGTGGTGTCTTCATCTGGCTCGCTGCCAAATAACTCACCCGCATCAGATAAAAGCTTTTCAAATTTGCTCGAATCTTCTGGATAACGCGGTCCTCGTGGGCCATCAATAACGGTGGGTGATTGGCGTTCTAAATCGAGGATATGACCAACTTCAATTTGTTGCTCAGCACCTAAGTTTAGCACCACTACATCCATTGTGCTGAATTCTCTTACTTGGCGCGGAGATGCAATGACACTGCCAGATACACTTTGCTTCGGGCGATGCATATTAAAGTACGCTGGTAACATTTGTCCTTGCATAGCAGGGAGTAAAAAATCACCTTGTTGAATCTCTTGCTTTACTGACTCAACCCGTAAAGACGATGGCACCCCATTGCTTTCATCCCCCGTTCTAAATGCACGAGCCATACCTACATAAGTAGCGCGAGTGGCTAGCTCTTCACCGGTTTTTGTATCTATGTAAGGTTCGCCTTTGTGATAAATAGCATAAGCTTTATGTACTTTTAAATCGCCCTTAACGTATAAAATATGCCCGAGTGTTTGCGTTTTAGTATTTTCGTTTGCACCTAAAATATACGGCTTATCATCTATTTCATCACTGTTAATCGCTTGCTCATAACTTAAATAAGGTTTAATTATTTCAAGTGGTAAAGTGGTAATGGCGTTGTTACCTTTTGGGGTAATACGCCCTTGCGGCGATAACTTTCTGTATGCTTTATTAATCACTAGACGCGGGTTACCGTCGGCGTCGTACACTAACGCGAGTGCATCGCCGGGGTAAATTAGATGCGGGTTATCTATTTGCGGGTTCATTTGCCACAACTCTGGCCACAGCCATGGTTCGTCTAAATAAATGCCGGAAATATCCCAAAGGGTATCGCCTTTTTTTACAACATATTGTTTTGGAGCATCTTTTTTTATTTGTAAAACATCAGCGACTGCAGGAAAAGCAGTACTTAGTGCAAACATAATTGCAGCCAATTGAGATTTCATTGGGCTTCCTTGTATTGTTTTTTCATTATTATTGACCAAAACCTGTTAAAGGGGAACGCGAATGGCTAAAATAAGAGCATACAATACCCTAAATTAAGCACAAGTGTAAAAAGGTAACTATGGCTAGGTTAGAAGTTTTAAGATTTCCAGATGAGCGTTTACGTACGGTAGCAAAAGAAGTTGCACAAGTTGATGACAACGTTCGCCAAATTGTAAAAGACATGCTAGAGACAATGTACGATGAAAACGGCATTGGGCTAGCTGCTACACAGGTTGATATTCATCAACGTATTGTGGTGATCGACGTATCAGAAGAACGCGACGAACCACTGGTTTTAATTAACCCACAAATTATCAAAAAAGATGGTTCAACAATTAGCGAAGAAGGCTGTTTATCAGTACCTAACTCTTACGCAAAAGTAGATCGTGCTGAAACCGTAACCGTTGCTGCTCTTAACGAAAATGGTGAAGAATTTGTACTAGATGCAGATGAGCTATTAGCTATTTGTATTCAACACGAGCTCGATCACTTACAAGGTAAACTATTTATTGATTACCTATCGCCATTAAAGCGTCAACGTATTCGCAAAAAGCTTGAAAAAGAAGCTAAATTTGCCGCGAAGTAATAAGCACCTTAGGAAAACTCAGTGACAAAACCACTACGCATTATATTTGCCGGTACGCCGGACTTTGCCGCTCGTCACCTACAAGCGTTAATTCAAAGCGAACACCAAATTGTTGGTGTTTACAGCCAACCAGACCGCCCTGCTGGGCGAGGTAAAAAGCTAAAAGCCAGTGAAGTAAAAGCGCTTGCGCTTGAACATGAACTACCTGTTTTTCAACCACAGTCATTAAAAAATGAAGACGCACTCACTGAGCTTAAAAGCTTAAATGCCGATATCATGATTGTGGTGGCTTACGGCTTAATTTTACCAAAAGCCATTTTAGAGGCGCCACGCTTAGGGTGTTTAAATGTACATGGCTCTATTTTACCGCGCTGGCGCGGTGCTGCGCCAATACAACGTGCAATTTGGGCTGGCGATAAAGATACCGGTGTAACCATAATGCAAATGGATGAAGGGCTTGATACAGGCGATATGCTGCACATTAGCCGCTGCCCTATTGCTGCGGATGAAACCAGTGCCAGTTTATACACTAAACTGGCTGAACTAGGCCCTGAAGCACTTGTTCAAACCATTAATAAGTTAGCCAATGGCGAGCTTATAGCTGAGCCACAAAACGACGAGCTGGCAAATTACGCTAAAAAGCTTTCAAAAGAGGAAGCGAATATTGATTGGACGATGGATGCTGAACAAATTGAGCGTAATATTCGTGCGTTTAATCCATGGCCTGTGTGCTTTACTCAAATGGGTGAGCAAAGCGTAAAAATTTACCAAGCTTCAGTCGTTGAGCAAAAAGGCAATGCCGGCGAAGTTTTATCAAGCGATAAAAACGGCATTGTAGTGGCGTGTGGTACACATGCATTGTGTATTACACAGCTGCAACCACAAGGTAAAAAACCAATGGCAATTAGCGACTTTTTAAATGGTCGTAGTGACTGGGTAACTCCTGGCACCGTATTAGGCGAAAACAATGAGTAATGTTCAAAACGTACGTGCGCTTGCCGCAGAAACTTTATATAACGTGGTTGATAAAGGCGCGTCGCTAAATCAAGAACTGCCATTTGCCAGCCAAGGGCTGCCCCCTAAAGACAAAGCGCTGCTACAGCAAATTTGTTACGGTGTATTGCGCTACCTACCTAGCCTTGAAAACTACTGCCAACATTTAGTAGAGCAGCCACTTAAGGGTAAACGTCGTATTTTTCAGTTTTTGTTGTATGTAGGTATTTATCAGCTGCAGCATATGCGCGTGCCACCGCATGCCGCCATTTCTGAAACCGTTAATGCCTTAGGTCAAATGCGTGCATTAGGTTTAAAAGGCTTAATCAACGCTATTTTGCGTAGTTTTCAGCGCCAACAAAGCGAGCTGGAAGAAAAAGCCAAGCAAATACCGGTGTGTTTATATAACCACCCAAATTGGTTTATCAAGCAAGTGCAAGCTGCCTACCCAGATAACTGGGAAGCGCTTCTTGAAGAAAACCAACAACAAGCTCCTATGTGGTTACGTGTCAATCAAGCTCAATACAGCACGCAAGAATACAGCGAAATGTTAACGGCAAACGATATTGAACACACGTTAAACCCTCAGTTTGTTGATGGTATTAAACTAGCTAAGCCCCGTGATGTTTTCTCACTGCCAGAGTTTGATGTGGGCGCCTGCTCGGTGCAAGATGCCGCAGCGCAACTAGCTGCACGCTTTTTAGCACCGCAAGCTGATGAATACATTTTAGATGCTTGTGCCGCACCTGGCGGAAAAACCTGTCATATACTTGAACTTGCTGATGCAGAAGTATTAGCCCTTGATAGCGATGCCACTCGCCTAGAACGGGTTAAGCAAAATTTAACCCGTATCGGTTTAGGCGCAGACCTCCAATGTGCTGACGCCTCGCAGCCTCATACATGGTGGGATGAGCAGCAGTTTGATCGTATTTTGTTAGATGTGCCGTGTTCAGCAACGGGTGTTATACGTCGCCACCCTGATATCAAATGGCTTCGCCGCGCATCAGACATTGAAGATTTAGCCACACTACAAAGCGATATACTCAATAGTATTTGGCCGCTACTTAAACCTGGCGGCACTATGATATACGCAACCTGTTCGGTACTGCCGCAAGAAAACCAACAGCAAGTCGCTAAATTTTTAGCTAATAATAGTGACGTTGAGCATATACCACTGCACGACAACGACACAGTTACCAACCCTGGTTTACAATTACTACCAGGGGAAAGCGACGGATTTTATTACGCTAAGCTAGTTAAAAAAGCCTAATAGCCGTACACTCAATAGCCATTTATTAAACAGTAAATGGCTATTTTTTTAATTAAACAGTAATTCGGGTAAATAATGAAAATAATCATACTCGGTGCCGGACAAGTCGGTGGTACGCTTGCTGAAAACTTAGTTGGCGAACAAAACGAAATAACCGTTGTTGATATAGACGGCAACCGCTTACGAGAGCTACAAGATAAGTACGACTTACAAGGGGTTGCAGGGCACAGTGCACACCCAGATGTACTGCGACGTGCAGGTGCTGAAGATGCCGACATGATTATTGCGGTAACCAGCTCAGATGAAGTAAATATGGTGGCATGTCAAGTCGCGTATAGTATTTTTAATACGCCAACTAAAATTGCCCGCATCCGATCAGAGCAATATTTAAAATACCGCGAAAAACTATTTCATAACGATGACCTTCCGGTTGATCATTATATTGCCCCCGAAGCACTCGTTACCAAATATATTCGCCGTTTAATAGATTACCCAGGCGCGTTGCAAGTGCTGCAATTTGCCGATGGCATGCTCTCTCTTGTAGCTGTAAAAGCTTATTACGGAGGCTTATTAGTAGGCTATGCGCTTTCTGCTTTAAAAGAGCACATTCCGAATGTAGAAACCCGTGTAGCAGCAATTTATCGCCAAGGTAAAGCTATAAAGCCACTGGGCACCACGGTAATAGAAGCGGACGATGAAGTATTTTTCATTGCTGCCACTAAGCATATACGCGCGGTTATGAACGAGCTACAAAAGCTTGAACGTTCTTACAAAAAAATTATGATCGCTGGTGGGGGTAACATTGGTGCAGGCCTTGCTCGTTCATTGGAAAAAAACCACAGCGTTAAGTTACTAGAGCGCAGTAAAGAGCGCGCTGAGCAACTCTCTGAAATGTTAGATAACACCGTGGTATTTTGTGGTGACGCCTCAGACCAAGAGCTGCTATCTGAAGAACACATAGAGCAAGTTGATGTGTTTATTGCAGTAACTAATGATGATGAAGCAAATATAATGTCGGCCATGCTTGCAAAACGCATGGGCGCACAAAAAACCATGGTGCTTATTCAGCGTGGTGCGTATGTAGATTTAGTACAAGGGGGTGAAATAGATATTGCTATATCACCACAACAAGCAACTATCTCTGCGCTGCTAACACACGTGCGCCGCGGTGATATTGTTAATGTGTACTCGTTACGTAAAGGCGCGGCTGAGGCTATTGAAGCCGTTGCTCATGGCGATGAAAACACATCAAAAGTAGTTGGCCGTGCTATTGCCGATATAAAACTACCTGCAGGTACGACTATTGGCGCTATTGTGCGTAATGATGACGTACTGATTGCCCACGACGATACCGTTATTATGTCTGGTGACCACGTTATTATGTTTTTAATCGATAAAAAGCATATCAACGTAGTAGAAAAGCTATTCCAAGTGAGTGCTATATTTTTATAGCTAAACGCAAAAAAGCCGCTGACTAAGGCGGCTTTAGTGGAGTATGTTTTTACGTTGCTAAGCTTCCTTGCTATGCAAATCAGACCTACTGTACTTTTGAAAACTCTTGCTCAGAAATCTCACCATTACCGTCAGTATCTAACTGGTCAAAAATCTTCACTAGCTGTGAATTTACTTGCGCTTCTTGCTTTGAAATTGCACCATCACCATCGGCATCAAACGAGGCAAAGTCGACTGCTGCGTATGCTGCTGATGAAGAGGCTAATACGATAACGGCAAGTGCTGTATTTAATGTTTTCATAGTTGTATCCTAATTAAGAGGAAGTCCTTTTCTAAGATCCATGGGTTTAAAAAATTATCTAAAAAGTGCTTTTTACTAATGTGCATTATTAAATTTTAATGCACATCAGATTAGAGAAAATAACTCTTTGCTAAGCGAACATGCATAGCTTAGCGCGCTCAATTGGCAAAGATCATCACGTCCTAGTATTTAGAGAACTCTTGCTTTGAAAGCTCACCATTTCCATCAGTATCAAGCTCTACAAACTCAGCCATTAAGTCCGCATCAACCGATGCTTCAGCTTGGCTAATAGCGCCATTGCCATCTACATCTAGCGTGTCAAAATCAGTCCCTGCAAATGCAGTAGAAGAAGAGGCAATAGCCATAAATGCGAGTGCTTTATTTAAATGCTTCATAATTTAATCCTTCAATATAAACAAATTAGTTAAGTTCACTAAGTGGTATACACAATCCTTGTTATCCTTTTTCGTAAGCTCCCTTGCCTACTTAGGTTGTCATTGGCAACTCAGGATAGTTACCACATATTAAGCTTCTGAAAATTCTGCTTTTGATAGCTCACCATCTTGGTCAGCATCTAATTCTGAGAACATACTCATCAGTTTTGCATCAATTGATGCTTCTGATTTGCTAATAGTGCCACTGCCATCTACATCTAACGTATCAAAATCGGTTGCTGCAAATGCAGCTGATGATGAAGCAAGGGCGATAAGTGCTAAAGTTTTATTAATGCTTTTCATAATATAATTCCTTCAAGTATATGTGTGCGATTAAGTGTTTTACTTTAAATCACGTTATTGTTCAGTACAGCCAGACTATTACAACTTGGATGCCAAGTTTTAAAAGTTCAATAATTTCATATGGTTAGAAGAGCGCTTGGCTATTTTTGATAATTTTAAGAGGATGTTTTGTTGCAAACTAGCAACAAGGAAAAATATGAAGTTTATAAATCTAATTAAAACAGTTACTTATATATGGTAAAAAAGCTACAATTTTTAGCGTAAATTGAAAGGGTAAATATTTATCGAAAAAAGAGACTAAATTTTAGCAGTGAGAGGAGCTAACGAATTAAAATAACTCACTTATAAAATAAATCTATACCGCTGATTTTTATAGAAAATAAAAATTATTTTTTAAAGTTATAAAAAATATTACCGCCATTAAAGTAAAAATGGCCATTTGTTGCTATTAAGCGAAAATACTTATTCTAATGGCAACTCAAGCATAGCGGGATCAATAAAGTGCTCTTTCATAAATGCCTTCATTTCATCTTCACTGGCTAAAAGTTTAATGCCACAATTAACCCCCGCTGCGTGTTCTTTCACACTGCATATTTCGCCAGTAAATGCTTTTTTGTTGGTATCAACCGTCACCGTACATTGCATATCTTTAATATTGTCATCGTTTTGATCGCCACGTACATCAAACATCACACCAGTAAGCGAGATGTCTTTAATTACCCCTTCAAGTACTCTATCGTCACTGAGCGTTAACTTTGCAGGTAATAAGGTAGGTATGCGTGTTTGCGCACGCAGTGCAAATAACTGCACTTGCTTAGGGTAGTTAATAAAAATGAGCCTAGTCGGGTGTGAGGCAACCGACATTACCTGCTGCCTAAACGCTATTACTTGCCCACCACTGCCCTCTATCACTGCCCTTACCACAACCATTACACCATCACGCAGGTAATCACTTGCTGCAGGTAAACGCTTTGAATTTGGATAATTTAAGATAATAAACTTATTTTCTAACAAACCAATAAACTCTGTTTTAACGCGTTTGCTACTAGTAGGGGTAACTATTTCTAGGTCAACTAATCGCCCTGTTGTTAGCTGATGTAATTTATCTAAATTAGAATGTGGCATGCCTGTTCCTAAGCATCATTTTTATCTTATTATCCACGCCAAAAGGTCGGCGTAAATAACACGAGTAAGGTAAATATTTCTAAGCGGCCAAATACCATGGCAATAGTTAAAAGCCATTTGGCACCATCGCTCACCGCCCCATAATGTGAGGCAACATCACCTAAGCCTGGGCCTAAGTTATTTAAACACGCCGCCGTAGCAGAGAATGCGGTAATGTTGTCCATACCTGTTCCCATTAGCGCCAGCATTATAATAATAAACACCAGTGCATACGCTGAGAAAAACCCCCAAACAGCTTCAACTACTTTATCTGGCAGAGCTTTACGACCAAGCTTAATTGAGTATATAGCACGTGGGTGCACTAAGCGATTAAGCTCACGTATGCCTTGTAAATAAAGTAAAAACACCCGTACGACTTTCATACCGCCACCGGTTGAACCCGCACAGCCACCAATAAAGCTCGAAAAAATAAGTAATATAGGTAAAAACAGCGGCCAAGCCGAAAAGTTATCAGTAGCAAAACCAGCGGTGGTACTCATAGACACGGCCTGAAATAAAGCCTGATCAAGGGTTTCATCGCCATCAGCAAATATTTCGTTAGATGAAAGCACCGTAAAACAAATAACCACCAGCGCTAACTGAATAAGCAAAAATACTTTAAATTCTGGGTCGCGTATATACACCTGAATATTACGACTCGCTACCGCCGCGTAATGCAAAGAAAAGTTAACCGCCGCAATAATTAAAAAGAATACACATATAAAGTTAATGACAGGGCTATCAAAGTGCCCTATTGAGGCATCGTATGTAGAAAAACCGCCAATCGCTACTGTAGAAAACGCATGACATATAGCATCAAACCACTCCATACCTGCCGCCCAATAGGCCAGCATACATGTCACCGTTAACGATACATATATATACCAAAGGTGTTTTGCGGTATCGGCTATGCGGGGGGTCATTTTAGAATCTTTTACTGGACCTGGGATCTCAGCTCGGTATAACTGCATGCCACCGACCCCAAGCATGGGCAGTATAGCAACGGCAAGTACAATGATACCCATACCGCCAAACCACTGTAATTGCTGGCGATAAAATAAAACTGACTTGGGCAGGTATTCAATTCCGGTAAGTACAGTGGCCCCAGTGGTTGTAAGGCCCGAAAAGGCCTCAAACACTGCATCGGCCATAGACAAATTAGGTTCTTGTAAAAAAATCAGCGGTAACGATGCAAACGCCCCTAGTACCAACCAAAACAGTACAACAATTAAAAAGCCTTCGCGTGCTTTTAAATCCCCGTTTTCATGCCTGTTTGGGTAGTAAGCTGTTAAACCAATTACCACACTAAATATAAACGCTAATACAAAAGGAACACCACCACCATCTTTATAAATTAAAGACACCACCGCAGGTGGCACCATGGTAATACTAAACAGCGCAACAAGTTGGCCAAGGATTTTTATGATGGTACGAAATTGCATGTAGCTTATCGCTTTTATTATTAGTAAATATAAGTGTGTAATACCAATCAGCAATAATATTTAATCATTTTCAGGGGCTAAACGTGTCGCTATCTGCGTTAAAAAATTCTCATTTAGAATAACTAAATAGCGAATTTTTTGCCTTGCTATCAACACGTTTATCCATCCTCAAAATAGATCACTTAATTATGCGGATTGGTATAAGTTATTGTCTTACTCTTTGATCGTTAACTCAACTGCGCCATGGCTTAAATCAAAAATATCTTTAATGGCCTGTTTTGCTTGGCGGCTATCAATAGTAATAACCCATTCAATATTAGCAGTAAATTGTTTTTCTATTTTAAGTACTTGATAATTGGTTTTTAACAACTGCTCTATAGCGCCCTGCATGCTGTATTCACTTTGACCAACTATCTCGATACTCGGTACTTTAGTCACCGTTTTTAGCTGCGCTAGCGCATTATTAAGCGACCCTCCATAAGCCCTTACTAAGCCACCGGTGCCTAGTTTTATACCGCCAAAGTAACGAGTAACAACCGCAGTAATTTCGCCAAGCCCAGAGCCCACCAGCACATTAAGCATGGGTTTTCCTGCGGTACCATTTGGCTCACCATCATCAGAAAAGCCATAAACATGGCTTCCGCCAGGGTTACCCGCTACGTGCGCCCAACAATTATGACGTGCATCGGGGTACTTTTCTTCAATACTTTTAATAAAGGCTTTAGCAGCCTGTAAGTCTGGCGTATGCGCGATATGAACAATAAAGGTGCTTTTTTTAATTTCTTCTTGATGAAATACATCATCGGCAGGGTATTTATATTCAGACATAGTAAACGCTTAATTAAAAATGGGGCCAAAAGGCCCCTTTGCATTCGCGTATTTTAGCGCGGATTGGCGAGCTAGTCTTTATTAGCTTAGTCGAGCGCTAAATCACGAGTCATATTTTCTAGGCTGTCTTCGTGAACAATAATATTATCTTCAATACGAATACCGCCGTATGGTTTTAACGACTCGATTTTTTCCCAGTTAATAAACTGCTTACTGTCGGTTTGCGCTAAATCACCTAATAATGAGTCTATAAAGTAAAGCCCAGGCTCAATAGTAAACACTTGGTTTTTCTCTATTTTACGAGTACAACGCAAGAATGGGTGCCCTTCTGGCGATGGCTGGTGGGTGCCTGTATCATCACGCATAAAGCCGCCCATATCGTGTACTTGTAAACCAAGGTGATGGCCCAAACCATGAGGGAAAAATGTGGAGGTAATTTTACGTTCAACAATTTCTGTTGCGGGTAAGTTTACAATATTGAAGTCGCTAAGAATTTGCGCAATACGGTTATGACAATCAACGTGTAAATCACCATACAACATACCTGGCTTTAATGCGTTGCCTAGCTCAATTTGTATTTGCGTCATTGTTTGTATTAGCTCAGCAAATTCACCCTGCTTTTTAAAATCGTAGGTACGGGTTATGTCTGCGGCATACCCATTAAAGTTTGCGCCAGCATCGATTAAAAACGAATTATGAGTAAGTGGTGCCTTTGGCTCAAAATGCGTGTAATGCAAAATAGCGCAGTTTTCGTTAAGCGCGACTATGTTGCCATACGGCATTTCGTTTTCGCTTTGGCGTGTAGCCATAAGGTAGGCTTGCTGAATATCAAATTCGCTACCACCGTTGTAAAACGTATCGCGCGCAGCTTTGTGGCCATCTACTGCAATACGGTTAGCTTGGCGTAAACATTCAAGCTCGTACTGCGTTTTATAAGCGCGGTTATAATGAAAGTAATTAAGTACTGGCTCTGGGTTCATAATACTAAAGCCAAGCGCTTGTGCTACCTCTAAGTATTCGCCCATGTAAGCGTATTTAGCTTTATCGTACGGTAATAGTTTTTCTACTTGATCAGGCTGTAGCAATAGTTCTATATCAAAATACTCAGCCCAAAAATCGCGTGGCTCGTCGGGTACTTTGTGCCAAAAATCAACTGGGCGGTAAAAAATAAGCTTAGGTTTATCACTACCATTTACCACAATCCAACAATGCGAATTATCAATAACAGGAAGCCATGCTTTAAAGTGCGGATTAACTTTAAATGGGTAATACATGTCGTCTAAAAACTGGCGCTTAGCTTGGCCTGAGTGAATAACTAAACCCTCGAGCCCTTCACGGTCACAAATTGTACGCGTACGTTGTTGTAATGTGGCAATATGCTCTGCATATAAAACGGCTAATTTATCCATTGTTAATCCATCTGTTAAATTTAACTTGCTTTGAGTCTACCACTTAAACGTAAAGCGCTCAAAAAAGGGGGATATTTAACATGTAAATATCCCCCTATGCTAATACCCGTTGTGCTAAGTTATTAGCCCTTTATTTAGCATGCTAAGATAACTAAATATTTAAGCCGATTGATATTATCCGCCCATTTTCATTTTGAGTAACGGCGCAAGTACATTTCCTTCTCGGCCCATTCGGGTGTGGTAAACCTGCCTGTAAGCAAACACATTTTTTACGTAATCTCGCGTTTCTCTATAGGGGATCAGCTCAACCCAAAGCTCTGCGGGTATCGCTTCATCTGGTAACCAACGCTTAATACGATGATACCCTGCGTTATAAGATGCCGTAGCGAGTATTTCGTTACCTTTGTTTTTCTTTTTTAAGTACTGTAAGTAGCTAGTACCTAAGCGTATATTGGTTTTAGGTTGATACAAACGCGTACTCGATACTGATGCTTTGTTAACGTATTCTGCCGTGCTAGGTAGCAGCTGCATCAAGCCACGCGCATTTGCATGCGAACGCGCATCGGGTGCAAACGAGCTTTCACGCCGTGCAATGGCAATACTCCACGCGGGATCTATTTTGCTACGCTTACTGTAGCGCTCAAATATATCCTGAAATGCAAACGGAAAACGCAGCTCAACATAATCCCACGCTTTTATTTTAGCTAGCGTGAAAATAACGTTATCGTGCCAATTGTTTTGCGCTGCCACTTTTGAGGCGGCTAGTTTCTCTTCATCGGTAGAGGTGTTCGTTAAGTAATTCCATTCTCGCCGTGCAGAGGTAAAACGCTCGAGTTCGTAAAGTGCTTTTGCCCGTTTAAAGCCCGGCGCATTTATTACTTTATCTACCAATTTTTGATCAACCTCCAAAGGCTGATTATTTAAATCAACCGGCAGCCCTAATCGTGCCGCCGCTAAAAAACCATAGTAGTCGCGGTTAGCGGCCACTTTAGCCCAAATTTCGTCTGCTTTTTGTTGCTCGCCTCGCTTAGCATAGCTATAAGCAAGCCAATATTGCTGCCCTAAACTTAAATCGTCTTTACCCGTAAAAAAGGCCGCTATACCTTCCCAATCTTGGGTTTTGAGCATATTACCAAGTTGCCATTGAATTAACTTTTTATCTTGGCGTGCTTTAGGCACTTTATTGAGCCAAAAACTGGCCTGTTTATGCCCACTTGAGGCAAGCGATAAAGCAAACGAGTAATATAAATCTGCTTTTTCTTCATCGCTGTAATTAAACATTTTTTCAAGCTTTTGCCAGGCTCTTAAAGCCAGCTCTTTATCGCGCCAAATCAAACGCTTAACGCCATAAATAGCTATTTCACTCTCTTTAGCCGATTTATTTTTATAACGGTATAAACCAGCCGCTGCACTTGGGTCGCGTCGTACTTTTAAATATAAGTCAGCTAAGTAACGCTCATTTTTAGGTAGCAGCGTTTTTAAATACGGTAATAGGTTTTGTGTGCCACCTTGCGCTGCAAGCGTTATGCGCTTCCATACCAGCTCGCTGTTTAAATAACCTTTTTTACGCCAAAGCGAAAATAGCGAGTCGCACTCATTCGGTTGCGATTTCCCCACCGCCCATAAGTCGGTAACCTGATTAAAAATGGCTTTTTCTGGCGCCCCTAAATCAAGCTGAAAGTCTAAATAAGTACAGGTAAGCTCAGCATTTGAGGTTTCGCGATAATTACGAATATAGGCCGCTTTTTTATTGTTTTTTTCAAGATACTCTAGCCATGCTCTACGAACCGGCCACTCCAGCGGAGTATGTTCATAAATGGTTAGGTAATCTTCTATCTCGCTTTGGTATTTAAAATTGGGATGGCGTTGCCAGTATGTTTTTTCGACATAGGGCTTTAGCGGATGCTCTAACCCGTTTATTGCTTCTTTAAAGTCTTGGTAGCTTCCATAGCGTACTTTTTTTTCAGCATCTAAAAACGCGTCATTATCTATACTCGCTTGGGCAGAACTAAAAGGAAGAATAAAGGCAGCTGCCAAAGCGCTTAATAAAATTTTTTTCATAATATCCTTTAGGTTTAACGACCTGTCAGGGTTAATAATTTCCAGTTTGAGACACTAAAACAATAATGAGAGTGCCTTTAATAAAGTATGAACAACATTTACTTTACGCACTCATAATAATTAATGAGTACCTTTAGTACATTCCAGTACACCTTAGCACCAAACCAGCTATATTTTAACCAACCGTTTGTAACCGAGTTAAATTTTTCGTTGCATTTTAATTTTAAAGCAAGCACACTGGTCGAAATGCAAACTCATCGTACCAGTCTTAGTTCGTCAACTAGGGAGAATAATAATGTTATATAAAAGCGATTCCTTTGAAGTTAGCTTCCTAAAGGAAAACATCGCCGAGTTTAAGTTTTGTGTTGCAGGCTCTGTAAACACACTATCTCAGCAAACTCTTTCAGATTGTGCAGCCGCATTAAAAGAATTAGCGTCTAATTCTGATATTAAAGGCATGATTTTTACCAGTGATAAAGATCACTTTATTATTGGTGCAGATATCTTCGAATTTTTACCAACATTTACTAAACCAGAAGAAGAATTAGTAACGTGGATTAAAAACGCAACCGACGTTTTTGACGCAATCGAAGATTTACCATTCCCAACCCTTAGCGCTATAAATGGCTTGGCCCTTGGTGGTGGATGTGAGTGGGCACTTGCTACCGATTATCGTGTTGCAAGCGAAACAGCTAAAATGGGCTTACCAGAAGTTAAACTAGGCATTATGCCTGGTTTTGGTGGCACAGTGCGTTTACCACGCATTATCGGCGCAGATAACGCCATGCTTTGGATTACCTCAGGCGCTGAAAACCGCGCAGCCGATGCCCTTAAAGTAGGCGCGTTTGACGCGGTAGTTAGTGCTGACAAACTTTTAGAGTCAAGCCTAGCAACACTTGAATTAGCTATTGCTGGCAAGCTAGATTGGCAAGCAAAACGCAACGTAAAACTACAGCCACTGAAATTAAACCGTGTTGAGCAAGGTATGAGCTTTGCTATGGCTGAAGGTATGGTAATGGGTAAAACCAAAGGCCACTATCCTGCTCCGGTTATGGCAGTACGTACTATTAAAGCAGCGGCAAACTGTGATCGTACCGAAGCAATGGCAATCGAAAATGCTAACTTTGCAAAACTTGCACGCACTAACGAAGCTGCAGCACAAACCGGTATTTTCTTAAATGACCAGTTCATTAAAGGCAAAGCACGTAAACTTGCTAAGCACAGCGATGTTGAAATTAAACAAGCTGCTGTATTAGGCGCAGGTATCATGGGTGGCGGTATTGCATACCAGTCGGCTTATAAAGGTACCCCTATTGTAATGAAAGACATCCAACAGGATGCGCTAGATTTAGGTATGGGTGAAGCGTCTAAACTACTTGGTGCTAAAGTTAAACGCGGCCACATGCCAATGGAAAAAATGTTGGCAACGCTTAGCAAAATTAAGCCAACACTTAACGATGCCGACCTACAAAACGCCAACATTATTGTTGAAGCCGTAGTAGAAAACCCTAAAGTTAAGCAATCAGTATTAGCCGACCTTGAAAAGAACATGCCTGAAGGCACTGTACTTACATCAAACACATCGACTATTTGTATTGATTTGCTTGCAGAAGCACTCGATAAGCCAGAAAATTTCTGTGGTATGCACTTTTTCAACCCAGTGCCAAAAATGCCATTAGTAGAAATTATCCGTGGTGCAAAAACCTCTGATAAAACAATTAACGCAGTCGTTGATTACGCCCTTAAACTTGGCAAGTCACCTATTGTTGTTAACGATTGCCCAGGCTTTTTTGTAAACCGTGTTTTATTCCCTTACTTTGCAGGCTTTAGCAAATTAGTGGTTGAAGGCGCTGATTTTACAAAAGTAGATAAAGTAATGGAAAACGTATTTGGCTGGCCAATGGGCCCAGCTTACCTACTTGATGTTGTAGGTATTGATACGGCTTATCATTGTACTGGCGTAATGGCAGACGGTTTCCCTGAGCGTATGGCACGTGCAGAAAAAGATCCGGTTACTGTTTTTGCTAACGAAAAACGTTTTGGTCAAAAGAACAAAGCAGGCTTTTACAAGTACGAAACAGACCGTCGTGGTCGCCTTAAAAAATCAACCGATGCAACAGCAGTTGAGCTACTAGCGCCAATTACTGATGCACCTAAAGAATTTGATAAACAAGAAATCATTGACCGTTGTATGATCCCAATGATCAACGAAGTACTACTTTGTTTACAAGAAGGCATTGTTGCTTCTCCTCAAGAAGCAGATATGGCCCTTGTATACGGCGTTGGTTTCCCTCCATTTAGAGGCGGCGCGTTCCGTTACTTAGATCAAACGGGTTTAGCTAACTTTGTTGCAGCAGCAGACAAATATGCTCACCTAGGTGCGATTTACCAAGTATCAGAGCAAACTCGCAAATGGGCCGAAGAAGGTCATGTTTTCTATAAGGTGGAAGGTTAATATCATGAATAATCCAGTAATTGTAGATTGTATCCGCACACCAATGGGTCGCTCAAAGGGTGGCGTATTTAAAAACAAGCGTGCGGAAGATTTAAGTGCTCACCTTATGAAAGGGTTATTAGAGCGCAACCCAGCAGTTGATCCTGCATCAATTGACGATATTTATTGGGGCTGTGTACAGCAAACATTAGAGCAAGGCTTTAACGTTGCACGTAACGCATCACTGCTTGCAGGTATTCCACACTCTGTTCCTGCTACAACTGTTAACCGTTTATGTGGCTCGTCAATGCAAGCATTGCATGACGCTGCTCGCGCAATTATGACAGGCGCTGGCGACACTTACCTAATTGGTGGTGTTGAGCACATGGGCCACGTACCTATGACCCACGGTAACGACTTTCACCCAGGCTTAGCTACATCAATTGCACAAGCATCTGGCTCTATGGGTTTAACAGCAGAATACCTTGCTACTATTCACGGAATTAGCCGTCAACAGCAAGACGAGTTTGCTTATCGCTCACATCAACGTGCACATGCTGCAACAGTTGAAGGACGCTTCCGCCGCGAAATTTTAGCAATGGAAGGTCATGCAGCAGATGGTTCACTTATTCTAGTTGAAGATGATGAAGTAATTCGTCCTGAAACAACCGTTGAAGGTTTATCTCAGCTTCGCCCTGTATTTAATCCAGCTTCTGGCTCGGTTACTGCGGGTACATCTTCTGCACTTTCTGATGGCGCATCAGCGATGTTAGTAATGAGCGAAGAAAAAGCAAAAGAGCTAGGTTTACCAATTCGTGCACGTGTTAAAGCAATGGCGGTTGCCGGTTGCGATCCATCAATCATGGGTTACGGCCCAGTACCAGCAAGTAAAAAAGCATTAGCGCAAGCTGGCCTTACTATTGATGACATTGACGTAGCAGAGCTTAACGAAGCCTTTGCAGCACAGTCACTGCCTGTACTTAAAGACTTAGGTTTAGCAGACGTGGTAGACGAAAAAGTGAATTTAAACGGCGGCGCAATCGCACTTGGTCACCCTCTGGGTTGTTCGGGTTCGCGCATTAGCACCTCGCTTATTCACTTAATGGAAGACAAAAACGCAAAATACGGTTTAGCAACTATGTGTATTGGTTTAGGCCAAGGTATAGCGACTGTATTTGAACGTGTTCAAGACTAACTATTAGCTTAAACATGTAAACCATCTTGGTGATTAAAAAGGCGAACTGATGCAAATCAGCTCGCCTTTTTTATTACGCCACCAACTAAATGAATAATGTGATCGGGTGTATTAAATTTAAGCCAGATTGCTTTTTACTTTATTGAGCTGATTCGTTATATGCAAAATAGTTAACCCACAGGTTTATTTGCGCTAAACTACCCGACCTAACCAAGCCGCGACTATTTTTACAGGTAACTTTTTATGAGCTTTGATAACCCCGATCACCAATTAGACGCCATGGGCCTGCGCTGCCCAGAACCTGTAATGATGATTCGCGCAGCTATTCGCAAAATTAATGACGGCGAAACACTGCTTATTATTGCCGACGACCCATCAACCACTCGCGATATTCCGAGCTTTTGTACGTTTATGGATCACACGCTGGTGGCTAAAGATGTTGAAGAAGCACCGTATAGGTATGTGGTGAAGAAAGGGCTTTAAGGTTTGAAAGTTGGTTTTTTTAATATTTAACGCATCGTTAAGAACATAACCCAACTTGTTTTATACCACCGAAATATTATTCATCATACAAAGTGCATGAATCACTATTGCAATGCCAATATTGGCTTAGTTTAGAATTTTTAACGTATTGATGAAAGCTTGAAAATGGCCAATCACTCACTTTAATAACATGGTTATGTTTCACCGGGTTGTAGTGAATATAATTAATATGGTTGTTTAAGTCTTCTTCATCCCTAATTTTATGTTCCCAATAGCGACGCTGCCAAATCCCGCGCTCACCTTTGGCTATTCGACTTTTATTACAAAACTCCGTTGATGGCAGCTCTCGAGAAAAGCCTGATTTAATAAGTCGCCAACGCATTGCGTAATTACTATCTCCTTTAGGTAATTGCCAAATAGCATGAAGGTGATCGGGCATGATAACAATTGCAATCGTCTTTATTGGATGCTTTTTTGCCACCTTTAAATATACACGGCGTAATAACTCTATATTTTCCACAAGCAAAGGCTGAGATCTATCTTCTAAATTTACCGTAAAAAAATAACATGCACCCGCCTCTAACATACGCTTATAACGCATATTTTTATCCATAAAATAAACAAGTAAATAAGAGTATAGATTAGTTTTGTTAATTGTAATCAAGACAAGTTTACGTAACTCAACGAATTTGATAACCACTAGCACAGTTCTATTCGCCGCATATGTTGGGTTTCGTTTCACTCTACCCAACCTACTTTAAATCTACTTATCCTTTATCACGCTTTTGATTTACGACTGTAATTAGACTAACTAAGCTCATAAATTTGATTGATTGCTTATAGTAATCAATCAAAATTATTCTTGATGTAGGTTGGGTTGAGTTTTACGAAACCCAACGTATTTGATAACCATCGAACAGCTTTATTCGCCGCACATGTTGGGTTTCGTTTCACTCTACCCAACCTACAACATCCTTGTCACAAATCTATAAACCCACTCGGGCAGCTAAAAGCTGACAGCTCTCAACTAACAGCTATTTCTTAGTAATCGTCACTTTCGGCTCATCATAATCACTGTAATCAATGCTTACTATGTACGTGCCTTTTATTGCTGGCGAGTAGCTAAAATAATTATAAATGGTATTACAGTCGGCAAGCACTGCTTGGCCAAGTGTTAGTTTTTGCCCTGCAGGTTGTGCATCGCTGTAGCCACAGTTGTAGCCTTCGCTAAAATCGGCGTCGGCTATTTTAAATTCGTACACTTTACCTGGCGTACTAAATTTAACTTCGGCTTGGTAAAGTGCGCCGCCCACTGGCATAAACTGATACTGAGGCTCGGCATCCCACAGTGTAAAGTCGCCTCTTAGGTAAATTGTTTTATCTAGCTCTTGTTGTGGTAATACATCGTTAATCGACACTTGGCTAGTACACGCGGTAAGTAGGCCGGCAATAGCCAGAGTTAAAATTCGTTTCATTGGCATCATTAATGGGTGTCCTTGGTTCTGTTAAAACTAAAAAGCCAGCAGTACGCTGGCTTTTTATTGGCTTAAGCTATGTTATTTTTGTAGTACAGATATATCTGCAATATCTAAAAATAAGCGGCTTAACTGGCTTAATAGCGCAAGACGATTTTGCTTTACAGCTTCATCGTCGGCCATAACCATAACGTTGTCAAAAAAGTTATCAACACTTTGGCGAATACCTGCCAATTGGCTTAATGCTTCTTGGTAGTTTCCATCTGCGTAAAGTGGTGCAAGTTCAGTGGCAAACTTAGCAACTTGTGAGGCAAGTGCTATTTCAGCGTCATCACTTAATAAGCTCTCATTCACATCACCTGCGGTGGTAATGTTATTTTTAGCTAATATATTACCTACACGCTTATTAGCTGCTGCAAGTGCCTCTGCGGCTTCTAACGTACGGAAGTGACTTACCGCTTTAACTCGGCGATCAAAATCAACAGGTTTAGTAGGACGACGTGCAAGCACAGCTTGAATTACGTCTACTTCAATGCCTTCGTCTTGATACCATGCGCGGAAACGCCCTAGCATAAAGTCAAATACGTCGGTTGATACATTTAGGTTAGTTAGTTTTTCGCCAAACAGTGTTTGTGCTTTTGCTACTAGGTCTAAAATATCCAGCGGAAGTTCTTTTTCTACCATGATGCGCAGTGCACCAATAGCGGCACGACGAAGTGCAAATGGGTCTTTGTCGCCTTTTGGTGCTTGGCCTATACCAAAAATACCCACCAGCGTATCAAACTTATCAGCAATGGCTACTGCACAGCTGATTAGATTTGTAGGTAAATTGTCGCCCGCAAAACGCGGCATATATTGCTCGTTTTGTGCAATAGCTACGTCTTCTGCTTCACCGTCAAAGCGCGCGTAATGCATACCCATTACACCTTGTACGTCGGTAAATTCCATTACCATTTCGGTCATTAAGTCTGTTTTACTTAATAGGCCAGCACGTTTTGCTAGATCTTTATCCGCACCTAGTTGCTCAGCAATGTATCCGGCAAGTTCGCTAATACGTACAGATTTATCTTTAAGCGTACCTAACTGCTTTTGGAATAAAACGGTATCTAGCGACTCTAAGCGGCTTTCTAGAGTTTTCTTTTTATCAGTCTCAAAGAAGAACTGCGCATCAGCTAAACGTGGGCGCACTACTTTTTCGTTACCTGAAATTACCACGCTTGGATCTTTACTTTCGATGTTAGATACAAACAAAAACTTATTTAAAAGTTTGCCGTTTTGATCTAATAACGGGAAGTATTTTTGATCGTCCTTCATGGTGTAAATTAGCGCTTCGGCTGGTACATCTAAAAATGCTTCTTCAAATGTTGCCGTTAACGTTACTGGCCACTCTACCAGTGAAGTAACTTCTTCTAATAAGTCTTCATCCATTGCAACAACCGCATTCACTGCGCTTGCAGCGTCTTCTATTTGTGCACGGATTTGCGCTTTACGCTGTTCGTAATCAGCAATAACGTAGGCAGATTTTAATACGTCAAAAACGTCGTCTGCATGGTTAATGGCGACTTTTTCTGGATGATGAAAACGGTGCCCTTGTAACTGATTAGTTACTTGCTTACCTAATATTTCACCTTCAATTAGTTCATCGCCAAATAAAATAGTTACGGTATGAACAGGACGAATAAATTGTGTTTTATTCGCACCCCAACGCATTGGCTTTGGTATTGGCAGCTTTGCTAACGACTTTGCAATGGCATCGCTCATTAGCGTTTTGGTTTCTTGTCCTGCTACTTTAGCAATATGTAGTAACCAAGCACCTTTATCGGTTTCAAGTGTTTGTGCTTCACTTACGTCAATACCACAACCACGTGCCCAACCCATAGCTGCTTTAGTTGGGTTACCTTCGCTATCGAATGCTGCTTTTGTTGCAGGGCCTCGTTTTTCAACTTCTTTATCTTGCTGCTTTGCTTCTAATGCTTTTACTTGCAAGCCTAAACGACGAGGCGATGCATACCAGCTTACGCCTTCATGCCCAAGTTCTAGTGTTTCAAGCTCTGCTGTTAAGTTAGCGGCAAAGGCCTCTGCTAATTTGCGCAGTGCTTTTGGTGGCAGCTCTTCGGTGCCAATTTCTACTAATAAATTTTGTGCTGTCATGCTTACTTATCCTTACACAGCGGGAAACCAAGCGCTTCACGTGCATCGTAATAACTTTGTGCACATGCTTTTGATAACGCTCTTACACGTAAAATATAACGTTGACGCTCAGTAACCGAAATTGCATGGCGCGCATCGAGTAAGTTAAATGCATGCGATGCTTTCATTACTTGCTCGTACGCAGGTAGTGGTAAGTTAGCTTCAATTAGCTTTTGGCTCTCAGCTTCACACTTATCAAACTGTGCAAATAAGTCATCTACGTTTGCGTGTTCAAAGTTGTAAGTAGATTGCTCTACTTCATTTTGATGGAATACATCACCGTATGTAACACGCCCTAATGGACCGTCTGCCCATACTAGGTCGTAAATACTGTCTACGCCTTGAATGTACATTGCTAAACGTTCTAGGCCGTAGGTAATTTCACCGGTTACAGGAGAGCACTCTAAGCCCCCTACTTGCTGAAAGTAAGTAAACTGCGTTACTTCCATGCCGTTTAACCAAATTTCCCAACCTAAGCCCCATGCACCTAATGTTGGCGATTCCCAGTTATCTTCTACAAAGCGCACTTCGTGCGTTAGGGTATCAATGCCCATCGCTTCTAAAGAGCCTAAGTAAAGCTCTTGAATGTTATCTGGTGATGGCTTTAGTACCACCTGAAATTGGTAGTAATGTTGTAAGCGGTTTGGGTTTTCACCATAGCGGCCATCGGTAGGACGGCGACACGGTTGTACGTATGCGCTCGACATTGGCTCTGGGCCAATAGATTTTAAGAATGTTTGCGGGTGAAATGTCCCTGCGCCCACTTCCATATCAAGTGGTTGAATAATGACACAGCCTTGCTGCGCCCAATAATCCTGTAAAGCCAGGATCAAACCTTGAAAGGTTTTAACGTCATATTTTTGCATATTTGGCTTTTTACTATCTGAAAGTAGCGTGAAAATTACCCTCAGTATACCTTGTGCACACGCAGGTTTTAAGCAGTTTGTGCGGTTGTTAAAATAAAAAAGGAGCCTTTAGGCTCCTTTTAAGATGTAAGTATAATTTTTTACACGTCTAAGTTAACTACGCGAAGAGCGTTCGTTTCGATAAAGTCTCGACGAGGCTCAACTTGATCGCCCATTAACGTTGCAAACAATTGATCTGCCGCTACAGCATCTTCAATTGTTACTTGTAACATACGACGAGCGCTAGGATCCATTGTGGTTTCCCACAGTTGGCTAGGGTTCATTTCACCTAATCCTTTATAGCGCTGAATATAGATCCCGCGCTTAGATTCTGCGATCAACCATTCCAAAGCATCCACAAAGTTATCAACAGGTTTTGTTTTCTCACCACGTTGAACATATGCGCCTTCTTTTAAGATGTTAGCGATCTTCGTACCAGTAACGGCAATGCGTTGGTAGTCGCGCGAGGCGATAAAGTCGTAATGTAATACGTGTGCTTTATCCACACCGTGCTGACGAATATTCACAACCGGGAAGTACAAGTTACGCTCTGCATCATGCTCTGTTCCAGCGTGGAAAATTGTTGCATCTTCATCACGTGCTACTAAGTCGTCAACTAACTCTTTAGTCCACTCAATTACTTTAGCTTCGTTAGATAAGTCTTCAACTTTTAACTCGCTTTGGTAAATTAAACGCTCCATTACCGTATTAGGATATTTACGTTTTAAGCGCTCAATTACTTTAACTGTGTTTTGGTAATCTTGTACTATTTGCTCAAGCGCTTCACCTTCAATTGCACTTGCATATTCGCTTGTGTAAAGCGCTGCATTGTTTAGTGCAAGTGATGTTAGGTAATCTACAAGTGCAGGATCATCTTTAATATAACGCTCTTGCTTACCTTTTTTCACTTTGTAAAGTGGTGGCTGTGCAATGTAAATGTAACCACGCTCAACAATTTCTGGCATTTGACGGTAGAAGAATGTTAGTAGCAATGTACGAATGTGAGAACCATCCACGTCCGCATCGGTCATGATAATGATGCTGTGGTAACGTAGTTTTTCTGGATCATATTCATCACGGCCAATACCACAACCTAGTGCTGTAATTAGCGTTGCTACTTCTTGTGAAGAAAGCATTTTATCAAAGCGTGCTTTCTCTACGTTTAAGATTTTACCTTTAAGTGGCAAAATTGCTTGGTTTTTACGATTACGACCCTGCTTGGCTGAACCGCCAGCTGAGTCACCCTCCACTATGTATAGTTCAGATAATGATGGGTCTTTTTCTTGGCAGTCTGCTAATTTACCAGGTAAACCAGCTAAATCCATAGCGCCTTTACGACGAGTCATTTCACGGGCTTTACGCGCCGCTTCACGAGCTCGTGCTGCATCAATAATTTTACCAACTACAATTTTGGCATCCATTGGGTTCTCTAGTAAGAAATCAGAGAACTTTTCAGCCATTGCTTGCTCAACCGCAGACTTAACTTCGCTTGATACTAGCTTGTCTTTAGTTTGTGATGAGAACTTAGGATCAGGTACTTTAACACTAACAACTGCAGTTAAGCCTTCACGTGCATCATCGCCCGTTGCGTTACTGGTTGTTTTAGCTTTTTTGTTAAAGCCTTCTTTTTCCATGTAGTTATTAAGCGTACGTGTTAGCGCAGATCTAAAGCCGGCTAAGTGAGTACCACCATCACGTTGTGGAATGTTGTTTGTAAAACAGTAAATGTTTTCTTGGAAACCATCGTTCCACTGCATTGAAACTTCAACGCTAATACCATCTTCCTCACGCTCGTGAGTAAAGTGGAATACACCTTTATGTACAGGTGTTTTATTGCGGTTTAAGTACTCAACAAACGCTTGAATACCGCCATCATACTTAAAGTGGTCGGTTTTATTTTCTTCGCGTTCATCAGTTAAGATGATACTTACACCAGAGTTCAAGAACGATAGCTCACGTAAACGCTTAGCTAAAATATCATAATGAAAATCTAGGTTTGTGAATGTTTCGCCACTTGGCCAAAAACGTAGTTCAGTACCCGTTGTGTCAGCGTCGCCAATAATAGCTAATGGAGCGTTTGGTACGCCCATACTGTAAGTTTGTTCGTGTAATTTGCCTTCACGACGAATAGTAAGTGTTAGTTTTTCTGATAATGCATTTACTACCGATACACCAACACCGTGTAAGCCACCTGATACTTTATAAGAGTTATCATCAAACTTACCACCAGCATGCAGTACCGTCATAATAACTTCGGCAGCAGACACACCTTCTTCTTCATGAATAGAAGTTGGAATACCACGACCGTTATCTCTTACAGAGACTGAACCGTCTAAGTGAATCGTTACATAAATATCATCACAATGACCTGCTAAGGCTTCATCGATAGAGTTATCAACGACCTCAAACACCATGTGGTGTAAGCCTGTGCCATCATCGGTGTCCCCTATATACATTCCAGGACGCTTTCTTACTGCGTCTAATCCTTTAAGTACTTTAATACTCGACGAATCGTAATTCTCAGACATGGTTAATCCCACTTATCTTGTTATTAGGTTGCCATGTTTCACGTGGAACATTTGTAGTTCTCGTTGCATGGGTTCCACCACAGCAGAAATACTTTCAGACAAAATTGAAGAAATAAAAATTTGAGAACTGCAATGAGCCAATAATTGTCCCACTTTCTCTTTTGTATCTTCGCCTAACTCTGAAGGTAAATCATCTATTAGCAATATAGATTGCTTATCTGTCTCTGACTCAATTAAACTATTTTGCGTTACTTTTAACGCATAAAGCAATAACTTCAATTGACCGCGCGAGAGCGTATTCTCTACACTATTGCCAGCGACACTAAAACTAAAGTCAGCCTTATGAGGGCCTTTACTTGTAAAACCTTGGCGAGCGTCTCGCTCAAAGTTTTGCTCTAATGCATCACTTAAAGACTCACTGTCTTTCCAGCCTGCATTAAAGTTGATTTCTAAATCGCGTATAAGCGTTAATTCTGCACACATTTTATCAAAAAACTGCTGCTTAAACCTACTTATATACGCCATTCTTAATTTATTTATTTGTTCTGCCAGTCTAACAAATTCTTTGTCCCAAAACCTAATTTGGTCAAAATAATTCTTTGGCTTGCTTTTTAATAATGCATTGCGTTGTTTAAGCACTTTATTAAACGATTGCCATAAATAAAAAAACTCATGTTCCACGTGGAACAAACCCAAATCTAAAAACTTACGTCGCTCTTTTGGGCCACCAAAAAACAATGAATAGCTTTCAGGTGTAATAATCTGCACAGGCATTAACTGTGCAAGTTCAGAGATTTTTCTACTGGCCTTGCCTTGTATTTTTAAATTAGTTTCACCACTTTGGGTTTTACTAATTCCAATAGGGATAGACAAGTCGTGTAGCGCTTTGCGGCCATGTATTACAAACTGATCTTGCTGATGTTGAATAATACTTTTATGTTTAGGTGTTCGAAAAGATTTGCCGTGAGAAAGGTAATAAATAGCCTCTAAAAGGCTGGTTTTTCCGCTGCCGTTTTCACCATAAATTATATTAACGCCGTTGACTGGTTCTAGCGTCAGTGCCTCAATATTACGAAAATACTTGAGGCTCAAGTGACTTAAACTCATTTATAATGGGTATCTTATAATCGCATAGGCATAACCACGTACATTGCTTCTTCATCACCCGCACCTTCAATAAGTGCGCTGCTATTTGAATCTGCTAATGTAAATAGTACATCTTCTGTTTTTAATGTATTTAGTACATCTAATACATACGATACGTTAAAACCAATTTCTAACTCATCACCCTCATACATTACTTCTACTATTTCCTCAGCCTCTTCTTGCTCAGGGTTATTAGCCGTAATTTTAAGTAAGCCATTGGCAAGGTTTAAACGCACACCTCTAAATTTTTCGTTAGATAAAATAGACACACGTTGAAACGCATTACGTAACCATTCACGGTTAGCGGTAATTACTTTATCTCCACCACGCGGTAATACTCGGCGGTAATCCGGGAAACGGCCATCCACTAGCTTGCTGGTAAAAGTAAATTCCACATCAATAATACGAATATGATTAGCGCCAAATTGAATAGTAACTAATTCTTCATCGGCAACCATAAGGCGCATAATTTCTTGCACACCTTTACGCGGTATTATTAGTTGGCGCTGCGTATTTAACGATTGGCTTAATTCTTTTTGTGCGATTGCTAAACGGTGACCATCAGTGGCGACTGTTTTAATATCCGCGTTATCAACTTCAAACGACATACCATTTAAGTAGTAACGTACATCTTGGTTAGCCATTGAAAAATGCGTGCTTTCGAGCAACTTACGTAACTCTAAACGCGTTAGTTGAAACTCAACCTCGCCATCCCACTGCTCTAAATTAGGAAAATCTTCCGCGGCAAGTGTAGTCAGTGAAAAGCGGCTTTTACCACTTGTTAATAGCAGTTGATGCTCTTGCAAGCTCAACGTAAGCTCAGAGCCATCTGGTAGGCTTTTACAAATATCGAGTAATTTTTTAGCAGGTAGTGTTAACTTTGTATCGGCAATATCATCACCAACAAAAACACCTGCAACGAGTTCAATTTCAAGGTCTGTGCCTGTCATTGAAAGTTGCCCATTTTCTACCACTAACAGTACATTAGATAATATAGGTAACGTATGTTTACGCTCAATGGCACCCGATACTTGCACTAATGGCTTTAAAAATTGTTCTCTTGAAATGGTTATTTGCATAATAAAGTCAGCCCTAAGATGACAACGTTCTTATTAAATTTTGATAATCTTCTTTTATTTCGTGGCTCTCATCACGGAGTGATTTAACCTTACGACACGCATGTAATACAGTGGTGTGGTCACGTCCACCAAATGCGTCACCAATCTCAGGTAAACTGTGATTAGTTAATTCTTTAGATAATGCCATAGCTACTTGCCGCGGCCTTGCGATAGAGCGGCTACGACGCTTTGATAACAGATCTGACACACGAATTCTGTAATACTCGGCCACGGTGCGCTGTATGTTGTCTATAGTGACAAGTTTATCTTGTAGTGCCAATAAATCGCGCAGCGCTTCTTTTACAAAGTCGATAGAAATTGGACGCCCGGTAAAATTAGCATTGGCTATTACACGGTTAAGCGCGCCTTCTAATTCACGTACGTTTGAGCGCAGTTTTTTAGCGATAAAAAAGGCAACTTCGTGCGGTAAATTAATTTTACTTTGCTGCGCTTTTTTCATCAAAATAGCTACGCGCGTTTCAAGCTCTGGCGGCTCTATAGCAATTGTTAAACCCCAACCAAAACGTGACTTAAGTCTGTCTTCTACACCTTCTATTTCTTTTGGGTAGCGGTCAGAGGTTAAAATAATTTGCTGATTACCTTCTAATAATGCATTAAAAGTATGAAAAAATTCTTCTTGTGAGCGCTCTTTATTAGCAAAAAATTGAATATCATCAATCATTAGCGCATCTACACTACGGTAATAACGTTTGAATTCTTCAATGGCATTATTTTGTAGTGCTTTTACCATGTCTTGCACAAAGCGCTCAGAATGCATGTAAACAATTTTAGCATCGGGCTTGTTAGCCATAATGCCATTACCTACTGCATGTAATAAGTGAGTTTTACCTAAGCCTGTGCCACCGTAAATAAATACCGGGTTAAAGGCAGAGCCAGGGTTATCTGCAACTTGTGTTGCAGCCGCTTTTGCTAGCTGGTTAGATTTACCCTCAACAAAGCTGTCAAAGGTATAGTTATCTTTTATATTAGATTTATACCCTGATTTAGGCGCAGGTTCTACTGCTGCTTTTTGTTCTACAGGTTGCTGTTTAGCAGGAGCCTGTGAACTAGGTGATGCAGGGGCTTCAACACTTGGCGCCGCCGCTTGAGTATTTAGTAGTGGTTTACTACCAACATCAAAACGTAACTCGGGCGCTTCATCACCACAAATTTCTACCAGTAACTCATTAATACGGTTTAAATACTTTTCTCTTACCCAATCAAGAACAAAGCGATTAGGTGCGTAAATCGTTAAGGTATCTTCGGTACTTTCTGCTTGTAGTGGTCTTACCCACATACTGAATTGTTGCGAAGGCAACTCATCTTGCAATACATATAAACAACTTTGCCAAACCGACAGATACACAGTTAAACTCCCAGAGGTATAATTTTTATTCCCGCACATCAATAATGATTAAAAATCATGCATTTATTGCGTTCAATTGGCCAGCTACCCGACCCAAGACCGGGTATTATGAAGGCACTTTATCCACAAGTAAAAGATTGATTTTTATAAAATTGTTGATATCAGTGTATAAATATCTTAACAGACTGATTTATAGCGACTTTTATTTTAAAGCCTGATAACAGATCATAACAAAAACACACTGAGATCGCGAACCAATTTTACGATCTAAATGAGTTTTCCCATGCTTTTATTCACTTTTTAAACATCAGCTGTGGAAAACTTCTTAATTTTGATGATCCTAGTTGATCACCCTACTTTATTACGATCCACATTCTTTTGGTCGCTCTCGGCCATTAATTCGCCTTTTTGCGCAAAAGCAGACCATTTTGCATTAAATTTAATCTATAAATATCAAGCCAGCGTACAAAATATGTAATAAACACGGTGTTTACAGCGCAATTATGATTGACTTTAAAGTGCTTAATCTATAATATCTCGCGCTCGCAATGGCACCTGTGCCAGGATCGCGACCTGCATAGGATGTTTTAACTTTAACCGATCGGATGAGATTGTTATGAAAAGAACTTTTCAACCTAGCGTTTTAAAACGCAAACGTGCACACGGCTTCCGTGCTCGCATGGCAACTGTAAATGGCCGTAAAGTATTAGCACGTCGCCGCGCTAAAGGCCGCAAAGTTCTTTCTGCTTAATATATAAGTGGAAGACTTTAGCTTTGGCAGGGAGTTACGTCTGTTAACTCCCTCGCATTACTCTCGCATATTTAATGAACCCGCTCGGGCTGCAACTCCTTTATTTACTCTTTTAGCAAAACCCAATGACCAAGATAAACCTAGGTTAGGACTCACTGTTGCTAAAAAACGTGTAAAAAAGGCATGCCAACGTAACCGTATTAAACGACTCGCTCGCGAAAGTTTTCGTTTAAATCAACACACCATCGATAATATTGATATTGTGCTTATGGTAAAAAGTGGCATTGATGAGCAGTCTAATGAAGAAATAACCAAACAACTTACAAAATTGTGGCGCAAAATTAATGAACGCTGCAAACCGGGTGCACCTAAGCCACCACCCTTTAAAAAACGCCCAAACAAATCAGCTAAATCTAATAAACAAACCCGATAGCAATAGAATTGCAGGGTTAATTAGGGTATCTTTAGCTCACCTTTTAATCATGCGTTTAAAATCTTTAATTGAGCTTTTAAATACATGGTATCTATTCACTAAATATTCGCAGGGGCATAAACACCATGAGGTTACTTAAACCACTTGTTGCTATTCCAAAGCGTTGTTTAGTGTTATTTATCCGCGGTTATCAAATGTGGATAAGCCCATTACTAGGCCCGCATTGTCGTTTTAATCCAAGCTGCTCTCATTACGCTATTCAGGCAATTAATTTGCATGGATTTGTAAAAGGGAGTTGGTTAGCACTTAAACGCATATTAAAATGCCATCCTTTACATTCAGGCGGAGAAGACCCCGTTCCTGAAAAATTAACCCGTATTAACCACCAACACGAGAAATAAGAGCTGTTATGGAATCGCAACGCACGTTTTTATTAATCGGTTTAATGTTAGTGTCGTTTTTATTATTTCAAGAATGGAATAATGACTACAACACACCTAAAGCCGATCCTAGTGCCACTACACAAACACTAAACACAACGTCACCAGAGTCAGATGATTATATACCGTCATCGTCAGATTCAGGTTTACCAGCTTCGGCTACCGCTGCTAAGCGTTCAGTTATTGACATTACGACTGACGTTTTCAAAGTAAAAATAGACACCAAAGGCGGTGACATTGTTGAAGCAGACTTACTCCAATACGAAGAAGTAAAAGGTGAAGAAACACCATTTATGCTTTTAGGTGAGTTTGATGGCAATCAATACTTCTCACAAAGTGGTTTAATTGGTTTAAATGGGCCTGACGCATCAGCGAATGGTCGCCCTACTTACCAAGCAACGCAAAAAGCCTACACGCTAAGCGGTGATGAGCTACGTGTCCCACTTACCTATGTTGATAGTAATGGCGTTAGCTTCACTAAAACATACGTATTTAAAAAAGGCCAATACGATGTAGGCCTAGAATACACAGTAAATAATGCTACAAGTGCGCCAGTACAAGTACAGCTATATACGCAAATTAAGCGTACCGTACAGGAAAAAGGCAGCTTAGTAGATCAAAACTATTTAGGTGCAGCTTACGGTACTGATGAAGAGTCGTACGAAAAATACAGCTTTTCAGATATGGCTGATAAAAACCTAAATAAAAACACCCAAGGCGGTTACGTTGCATTTATTCAGCATTACTTTGTAAGTGCATGGGTACCTAAGCAAGACGAAGCACACACGCTTTACAGCTTAATTACTAAAAGTAATGCCGCTATTATTGGTACAAAAGCAGCGCCTGTAAATGTACAAGCCGGCAGTGAGCAAACACTTAATGCGACTTACTACATGGGCCCTAAAGAGTCAGATATTCTTGAAGCGATTCACCCAGATTTAGACCTTACTGTAGATTACGGTTGGTTATGGTTTATTTCGCAGCCTTTATTTGTGCTTCTTAAATGGTTACACAGTATTTTAGGTAACTGGGGTGTGGCTATTATTGCCATCACTATTATTGTCAAAACGTTAATGTACCCGCTTACTAAAGCGCAATACACGTCAATGGCTAAAATGCGTGCCCTTCAGCCTAAAATGGCTGCCCTTAAAGAAAAATATGGTGATGACCGTCAAAAGTTCGGCCAAGCCACTATGGAAATGTACCGCAAAGAAAAAGTTAACCCAATGGGTGGCTGTTTCCCTATTTTGTTACAAATGCCAATTTTCTTAGCGCTATTTTACGTATTCTTAGAATCGACAGAGCTACGCCATGCTGAATTTGTACTTTGGCTAACAGACCTTTCAACAAAAGATCCATACTACGTATTACCAATATTATTTGGTGCAAGTATGTTTGTTACACAAAAGCTACAGCCAATGACGGTTACCGATCCAATGCAGCAAAAAATGATGACCTTTATGCCGGTTATCTTCTCTGTATTCTTCTTATGGTTCCCATCTGGTTTAGTACTTTACTGGTTAGTGTCTAACCTTATTTCTATTGTCCAGATGCTTATCATCTACCGTGGCATGGAAAAGCAAGGCATTAAAGTAAGAGGCTAGCGCTATACTCAAGCCAAATCGAGATACAGAATTCAGCGTTTCACAGGGGCTTAAGATCAAGGCGTTACTTTCCAAGAATGGCAGTCCCTTTTAAAAAGTAACAACGATGAAATTAAGTTCCTGTGAAATGCCCAAAGGGTTGGTTTAAAAGCGATTTATACTGCGTTATTAATTTTAACAATAGAACCACTATTATTCTTAATTAATGCCTTGCCTAAATCGCTTTTAACTCCAACTGAAACTCGTATCTTGATATGGTTTGGGTATATTACTTATATAAAGGCGACTTAGGTCGCCTTTTTTATTGTCTATTTTTTACCACAGCTATTCGCTACCAATAAATGCATAGGTTACAATAGCGCCATTAAAGTTACTCTCGTTGGCAAATAAATAGCATGATCAATCAAGACACAATTGCAGCACAAGCGACCGCCCCTGGGCGTGGTGGCGTAGGTATAATTCGGGTTTCTGGCAGCCTTGCTAAAAGCGTGGCCGAAAAAATAATAGGCAAAGTACCTAAGCTTCGCTATGCCGACTATGTGCCTTTTAAAAGTTTAAACGGCGAGCAGCTCGATCAAGGCATCGCTATTTATTTTGCAGGTCCAAACTCATTTACCGGCGAAGATGTACTTGAACTACAAGGTCACGGCGGCCCCGTTGTACTAGACATGCTATTAAAAGAAATTAGCCAAATAGAAGGCGTTCGCTTAGCTAAGCCTGGTGAGTTTTCTGAGCGCGCTTTTATGAACGACAAGCTTGATTTAACCCAAGCAGAGGCTATTAGCGATTTAATTAATGCAACCTCAGAGCAAGCAGCTAAAAGCGCCCTACAATCGCTACAAGGTGAGTTTTCTAAACACATTGAAACTCTAGTAGAAAAAGTTATTCATTTACGTATGTATGTAGAGGCAGCCATTGACTTCCCTGATGAGGAAATTGATTTTTTATCCGATGGCAAAGTATCAGGCGATTTAGATGCCATTATCACCCAATTAAACACAGTAACGAGCCAAGCTAAGCAAGGCAGTATTATGCGAGAAGGTATGCGCGTTGTGATCGCAGGGCGCCCTAATGCGGGTAAATCAAGCCTACTTAATGCCCTAGCAGGACGCGAAGCTGCCATAGTAACCGAAATAGCGGGTACTACTCGTGACGTACTACGTGAGCACATTCATATTGATGGCATGCCACTGCATATTATCGATACCGCAGGCCTACGTGAAAGCCCAGACCGCGTTGAACAAATAGGTATAGAGCGCGCGTGGGATGAAATAAACCAAGCTGACCGCGTGTTGTTTATGCTTGACGGCACCGACACCACCGACACCGACCCACACGCAATTTGGCCTGAGTTTATGGCAAAATTACCGCAAGGTATGGGTGTTACCGTAATAAGGAATAAAGCCGATTTATCGGGTGATGCAGTAGGTATGGATGAAAGCCAACAATACCCAGTAATTAGTTTAAGCGCTAAAAATGCACAAGGTATTGAGCTTGTTCGCGACCACCTAAAGGCCTGTATTGGTTTTCAAGGCGCAACAGAAGGTGGATTTATGGCACGCCGCCGCCATTTAGATGCGCTTGAGCACGCGGCCTATCACTTAGACACGGGTAGAACGCAATTAGAAATGCACATAGCTGGTGAAATATTAGCTGAAGAGCTACGTCTAACGCAGCAATACTTAAACGAAATAACCGGTGAATTTACCTCAGACGACCTACTAGGCAAAATATTTAGCTCGTTCTGTATTGGTAAATAACAAGGTAAACCAAAGGAAAGAAACATCCAAGTAAAGTTAAAATATCTAATACATTCATACATTTAATAACTTTTTTATCTTTCTCTAGCTTCCTTTAGTTTCATAATATGGGCCTCGAATGGCCCACCTACTTCTTTGTTGTGGGCCACTATTGGTCCACCAAAGAGGAAGTTATTATGAAACTAACCATCGAGAAAAAATCAGCTGATAGCACAGGCCGCCAACAACTACTGTTAACCAGAAATTATGGTTCTTACCTAAATGAAAATGGCAAACGAGTAAAACGCCGTAAAAGACAATCATTAGACTTGTTTATTTACGCCACTCCTAAAGACAAGTTTGAACGAGATCACAATAAAAAGACCCTAGATATTTCAGAAAAGATAAGAGCGCAAGCAGTTGTCGATTTAGCTAACAACAAGCATCATTTTGAAGACTCAGAAAAACAGCAAGAAAGCTTTTATAGCTACATGCAGCAAATAATTAATGACAAAGAGCACACAGACAGCAAATCAAATGTATCGCTATGGGAATCAGCATTAATCCATTTGCAAAAATACTGTGAGGGTAACCCTTTATCCTTTGCTGACTTCGATGCTGATGTGTTATTAGGGTTCAGAACATACTTAATAAAACATGCACGAACAAAATCAGATAAGCTACTTTCTTCAAATACTACATCATGCTATTTCAACAAAGTGAGAGCAGCTTTAAACAAAGCATTTCATGAAGGCATTATTCGTCGAAATCCTGTAAACGAAGTAAAAAGCATCAAGATCGAACAAAATCCTCGTAATTACTTAGAAGAGGAAGAATTGACAGCTCTCTACAGAACAGAGTGCCGATATGATGTACTCAAAAGAGCATTCTTATTCAGTTGCCTCACCGGTATGCGCTGGTGCGATATTCACAAGCTAACGTGGAATCAAATAGCTTTAAAAGAGCAACGTACGACGTTCAAACATAAGAAAACAAAAAACCTTCAGTACCTTGATTTGCCCGATGATGCGATCAGCTTATTAGGTTCGCAAGGAGAAGCCCATGAACGTGTTTTTAAAGGCTTAAGATACTCAAGCTATACAAACGTAGCCCTAACCCAATGGATGCTCAGAGCAGGGATTACAAAGCACATAACCTTTCACTGTGGAAGGCACTCGTTCGCAGTCCGTATGTTAACTAATGATATCGATATCTATACGGTATCAAAGCTACTAGGCCACTCAGAGTTAAAAACAACACAAATTTACTCTGATATAGTTGAGCGTAAGCGAAAAGAGGCGATGACCACCCTACCTAGTCTATTTCAATAAAGGATATTAGGTTGGGAAATATGGGAAACTGGGAAAGTTTAATAAAAACAGTTAAATATAATTTTATTTACCTTCCCTCTTTCCCGTTTTTATTTGAAAAGCCAGTTGTATCCAGGAGGTGTGAAAGCGTCGAGTGCTTGCCACTCAGAGCGCCGCATACCTCTTGGATAACCTTCACTACGCAGAGAAAATCCAGTCAAGCTAGAAATCGCCCGCAGGGTTGCGAAGCAAGGGGGCCCCGCTTGCGGGGTTCCGATTTATGGCTTTACAGGGTTTGAAAGGAGTGGTTTTGTATAAGATAAGTAAAAAAAAGTGTAAAAGATGAACTATTATCTATTTTTAAGTGTCAAAAAAAGTGTAAAATCCACATCCAATAAATTTTATTAACAATCTGGGTAAATCAAATGAAAAAAGTTTTAGAACAAGCACCACTCGTGCATACTCTTATTCATCTAAAGTTTGCTGATTTGCCGACTCTTCAGCCAATAACTGAAGAGCTACAACAAACTCTTCATCTGAGAATGATGGAAGAAGGCTTTGCGGAAAAAATAGTGAGTAAAGCGGATATCGCTGAATGGCACTATGACAACGCAACGCAACAAATGCGACACAAAAAGCTTTCTAAGGAACGTTTGCTTTTTCGTGCATCAGGGGAGAAGGAGATAGTTGAAATCTCAGAATCCTCTATTATCTTAAAATCCACAGCATATACAACTTTTTCTGAGTTTTATGACAAGTTCCATAGAGTCTTAAAAGGGTGTATTGAACTAATTCCTAGACTGGATAGTACGTTACTTAAATCTGTTGGACTAAGGTATATTGATGTTATTGCACCAGTAGGACATTCTTCGCTTGAAGACTTTGTAAGCAGCGAGATTCAACCCCCTAAGCTTGCAAATCTTGGAAAACACTTACAAGGTCATTCATTAAAAGCAATGAAAGTTTCAGAGAATCAAGTTCTTGTGCTAAATTTTGAAGAGTTACCAACAGTTTCAAAACGAATTCATAAAGTATTACCTGATAACCTAATGGAGCCAGATGAGAAATGTGGGCTAATTATTGATGGACAAAAAGAATGGCTAGAGGTTGAATCTGAAACATATGGTATTCTAGATATAGATCACACTTATCACTTTGAAAGAAGCCCTAAGTTTGATTTATTAGAAATAAAAACTGCTACGAATATGCTGTATCAATTGGCAAGTGATGTTTTTTGGCAAACAATTACTGAAAAAGCAAAAAAAGCTTGGGGATATAAGGAAGTATAAAAATGTCGTATACATCATTAAGAAACTCTACAACAATGACTTCAATGCTTGTTGTAGGAGCAATAAGCTTCAATACTTACGGAGCTGTTGATATTGATAAAATTATTGAGTCTCAACACCAAGAGGTTTATGAATCTAATGATAAGGGCTCAGCATGGTCTTCAGTAGGCAAAAAGCTCTCAACTGTAGAAAAGCATGATTTAGTCAGCCTATCTGACATTATAAAACAAATAAAAATTGGTATCGGTTTACCAAATAAGGATGTTGCAAGAATTTTTGATGTTTCAAGACAGACTTTGCACTCATATCAAAACCAATCTTTGGAGCAAAGAGTTGCAAATACAGCAACGAGAGAAAGAGCAAAAGAGCTTCATGACATTATGTTACAGTTACAATCTAAATTTGAGTACAGCCCAGGAGCAGTTGCTAAAAACTATACGATGAATGGAAAATCATTAGTAGATTTGCTATCTGAACAAAAATTAGATCATAACAGCATATATAAATTTGCGGATAAAATTGCTGAAATATTAGTTTCTCAAAACACAAACTTATCTGAAACTAATGAAGTATCACTACGCCAATTAACAAAATCAGCATGAGAAAGTTAAATGAGTGATATGCATTCATCTGGACAAATTTTACTTCATGACAAGAGGCTTGTACAAGCCTCTTGCTTTTCTGCAAGTTTGATCTCTGATGAAACTAAGAAAAATTGGTCTAAGTCTTTCCACAAACCGGAATATAGAGATTCCTTAAAAAAAATAAAAAATAGCTCTATTTTTTTAATTCTCTCTCAAAACTGTGACATAGCGTGTAGAAATGATTCGCTTGACTCTACAGTTGAAATTGCCGTTTGCAAAAAAATTAAAGAATCTGATGTATTTCCTGGAAACTCATTTGTTAAAAGTGTTAGAAAGCTACACTTTAAAGCTGGCTCAAATTGGTATGAAGCGAATATAGAATACATATTAAGTGTTAATAAAAAAGAGCTACTAAGCACTATAGAGTCTATAGATGAGTTTGAATTAATAAAATTAACCGATGAATACTCAAAATCAGTACCTGTATGGCGTTCAAATCGTTACATGCGTAGTGCTTTACCCGATAACTTTAATGATAATTTCGGGCACATTTTAGATAAACACATTGGTGAATTAGAGAAGCGAGCAATTCCGCTACATAATGAGGATTTTTCAAGCTACATTTGGGCTATTTATATACATTTAGACTCTGATGAAGAGAAAGCTAATTACAATTTTAGGCTTTTTGCCTTACTAAGGGATGAAACACCTGATAATGTCATTCCTGACATCCAAGATATACTTGAAAGTATAGCTGAAGAATTGGAAGAACAAGCTGGGTATACTGATGATAGTGATATTTATGCTGGTAGAGCAAAATCAACCTATGTTTCCTACCTTACTCAATTCGTTCGTCTAAATTTAGATAATCATTCACTGTCAAATGGTGACAATAAAATAAAGCCTACAGAATAAGTCGTCCCTACTCGAAAGAGGTAGGGACGACTCGCAGAGTCGCCCGTCGAGGCCACTGCTCATGATGCCTCGATACCCAATCCGCCTTGAAAAATTGCAGGGCCAGAAGAGGGATGGAGATTTGAGCGCGTCAAAAAGGTGTTGCAATCTCTGATCACTGTGATAATTTTATTTATGAACTAGCTCGAAATGAGCACAAAGAAAAAGGGCGTATTCACTGCCCGCAACACGTTCCTGAGGATCTGCATTCGCAGCATTATGGGTCACACGACCACCCCACTATAAACAACACAAATATAAACCACGGTAGTTCGCGCTGTATTTCAACAGAAATCACACGGCTCAGCTTTGTTGCTTTAGACCAGTTAGCCTTTATGTCTTTCGACAATATGCTCGGTTACGCACCGTTCATATGGCTTTAAAACTTACCTATTTTGGCATTTCGCCCCCTGGTCTTCGGTTTGGTGTTTTTCTCAATACTTTCAAAATTACTTTTTAAATTTATGAGGAACATGAAATGAGCCAATTAGGATATCGACTTCACCAAATGGTAAACGACACACACCGCGAAAGTAGCTTTAGCACTAGAGCTACCCGTAGCAAAGTATTAAACCTTGCTGCAGCACAACTACTTAGCCATGGTTATAGATTAAGAGATCCATCAGGTCTTAAAACCAAACATATCAATCACCTTGTAACGCGTTGGCAAGATGAAGGTTTAGCACCAAAAACGATTAAAAACAGAATGGCCGCCTTACGTTGGATTGCCGAAAAAATAGGTAAACCTAATATCTGTTCACGCAGCAATGATGATTACGGCATTCCCAGAGTTCGCAACAACCCCATTGGCAAGTCAAAAACGTTAGACATGGATAAGCATGCCAAGATCAAAAGTGACTTGATCAAGCTTTCCCTGCGTTTGCAGCAAGAGTTTGGGCTTAGAAAAGAGGAGTGTATGAAATTCAGCTTATCCTATGCTTTGATAAATGCTAACACTCTACAAATAAAAGGCTCATGGGCTAAAGGTGGCAAATACCGCAAAATTCCGATCTTAAAAGAATCTCAACGACAGCTCATTCGTGATATTGGTGCCGTTACTAAAGGCGCACTTATCGAACCTGACAAAAACTATAAGTCACAAATGGAACAGTACGACCGCGAAACAATTCGAGTTGGATTAAATAAAAATCACGGACTGCGTCATCATTACGCAAGGGAGCGTTATTTAGAGCTTACAGGTTGGAAATGCCCTGCCGATGGTGGCCCGCATAGAAAAGAGCTGTCGCCCACTGATTATGAGCACGATACCAAAGTCCGTGAGCAAATTAGCCAAGAATTAGGTCATGAACGATTGAAGATAACCTATGCTTACTTGGGCAGTTAATATAAGATATTGATTTAAATTATTTTAATTATGAGAGACTAAGATTTGAGCATTTTACTAAGACCAATACATCGATTAGCTTCTATATTGAGACTTATTAAGAAAAGTCATTATTATTTGTGTGTATTTATGCTCTTCATGTTGATCACACCAATTAGTTATTTTGGATTTTCAATCGCCGTAGAGGCTGATCTATTTTATATATATGACAAGTTAGATGAGCCTTTGAAGGACTACCTTTCACTTGAAACATGGTGGATAGAAACAATAATACGCTTATGTGTTCCTGTTTTTCTCTCAGTAGCCTTATCAATACAGCTTGGAAGGCTCCATGAAAAAGATGCCCAGACAATTAAGAGTATTGTTCCTTGGATTCCAATTGTAAGAGACTTTTTCAGTGTGAAAATGCCTATATTTTTTGTTTTAACAGCCTCAGTAATGTTAGGTGCTATATTATTGCTAGTGTTTGGTGGTAAAACTGTAGATTGGGCTAGGCTATTAATGACAACTTTCCCAGCAGCTATTTTTACGCTAAGTGAATTCATGCGAAATGCGCTTTCATCAAACCCAGGAATAGGGCGATTAAGTGGGCTAACAATGAAATACCATAAAGGGCTTACCAAAATATCCATATTTTTAGCTAGTATTGCGTGGATATTTAGTGATTTATTTACGCCTATAAAAAGTCGATGGGATATTTTCGAGTACGCCAAAAGCTTGGTTTAAAGTGTTAGTCGAGTTCTATCCAATTTAGTATCTTTTCAGCCAACTCGTCTTCAATACAGAACAAGAAGGCAGTTGGCACCTTTAGAACACCACTCAACGCAACTACCGTTTTGAAATCAGGGGTGTGAACACCACGCTCATATTGGTTCATACGAGCAGACGCAACAAACCTATCCATCCCTGCCATTATTCCTAATTGCTTTTGGGACAGACCAAGTCTTGTTCTTGCTTGCTTTAGCCGTGTTGGAAACGGCGAACCATCATTAGTTTTCAATTGGTGTAAGACATTCGCTCTTGAAAACTAAGATTTTCTTAGCTTTAATTAAATCTAGATACTAAGGAATACTTAGCAAACAATTAGGCATGCCTAATTATTTGGAGGTTAATATGGGATTTGAAGGCTTTTTGGGTATATTAGTTGTTGTAGTTTTTTTCGTAGCAAGTGCTTTTTTTAGTTGTAGCGAAACAGTTGAAAATGAAAACGAACAACTAGATGAATTGGATGATGGTATGGGTAACATTATTGCTGATGGTGAAGAAATGACTAGCGCAGAAGCTGAAGACGTTAAAGCCCGTGGAGAGCTCTACGATACTTATCTGTAAATTAGGCATGCCTAATTTGAAAGGGGAAATGATGACAAATAAAGAGCTTTGCAATTGGGAAGGTAATATCTACTTGGGTAATACAAGACATTAAGGTGTTCTTATGACTGACTATGAATGGTTTCAGATGTGGGTGTTAATGGTGCTGGCTATTCGCGCTACTCGGCACTACGACAAATTGAAGCATGATTTATTTGAAGCAATTAAAGAGGGGAAAATATAGCAATGGCTCCTTTACTTACAGGATGCGCCATGGTTCTGGCGTTGGTGATATTTTTTGCTTTGCTATTTCATTTTAATCGCGACAACCTCAATAAATTCGACTGATATCCAATATTTCTAGCGAAAAAATTAGGCATGCCTAATTTTTTACGTTCAAAAACGTCATTTTTACGCCAATTTTATGTAAAAAAGTTGTACCCGTAATGTCTACACCGCATTTTTAAAGGGCTGAAAAACCCACTGAAACTTCCCCTAGTTTTTCCCAGCATCCCATGAAATTTCCTGCTCAAATAACTCCAAACGAAACTAAAAGAAATCAAAGTAAAGGAGCTTTATTATGTTTGAGCTTAGAGAAACAGGTTTATTTTACACCCCTACAGCCGATTCAGAACCAAGGTTCTTGTGTGGCCCAATTAAAGTGCTTGGCATTTCAAGAGGAGGTAATAGTACTCGAGACTACGGCTTGCTTGTTGAGTGGAAAAACTTAGACGGTATTTGCATACGCAAGCTAATACCACGACGCCACATTATTAATGATCAAGGTAAGGTGTTAAAAGAATTGCTTGTAGATACAGGCCTTGCACTTTCAAGTCGTAAAGGTATATGGGACCCAATAACATCTTACCTGATTCAAGCAAGGCCAGAAAAACGATATAAAAGCGCGACTCAAACAGGCTGGCTTAATAATAGCTTTGTTACACCCAGTTGGTGCGTAAGTAATGGAGCAGAGCAAGTTATTTACTCAGGCACAAAAGAAGCTGATTTTTTAAGTTCCGCAGGTACCTTATCTAGTTGGCAGAAAGAGGTTGGTAGTCTTTGTATAAACAACCCATTACTTGCATTTACTGTCTGTACAGGGTTATGTGCCCCTCTACTCCACTGGTTAAACTGGCCCAGCTGTGGTGTTCACTTATTTGGCAAGTCCAAAGCGTCTAAAACAACGACCTTAATAATGGCTGCAAGCTTGTACTCAGGTACTGACTTCTATTATGCATGGAGAAGCACGGCTAATGGATTAGAAGCAATAGCAGTGGAACATAATAACTTACTACTTTGCTTAGATGAACTGCATCAGGTAGACCCTGAGGTCGTCGATCAGTCCATTTATACAATAGCTAATGGTATGTCGAAATCGCGTAGTAATAAAGATGGCTCTCAAATCCAGCGAAAAAAGTGGCGACTTATCTTCTTAAGTACTGGTGAAATGGGGCTAGAAGAAAAGCTTTCATCAATACATAAAGGCGTAAAAGCAGGACAAGAAATCCGCTTTTTAGAAGTTCCAATCCAAAGGCAACATGGTGCTTATGACGATCTTTATGGTCATAACAACATGAATGACTTTTCTGAATCTATTTGGAAAGCTGTTAACGAAAATCATGGCACTGTTATGCCACAATGGGTTGAACACTTAAGTACTATTGATGATCTCCCTACTCTTTTAAATCGCAATATCAAAACGATGTTAGCCCATTGGGAAATAACAAAAGAAAATAATGGCAATCAGGTTATTGAAGCAGCAAAAAGATTTGCGTTACATGGAGTGAGCGGTGAATTAGCAACTTTAGCTGGGCTTATGCCTTGGCCTAAAGGCCTTGCTGAAAAAAGCGCAAAAGAAGCATTTGATGCTTGGCTCGAAATACGTGGCTCTTCTAGTGATTCAGAAGATGACAAGTTAATAAAACAATTACCCTATGCATTAAAACTTTGGCGTCGAAAATTATTACCTGAAGGTAAGTTTTTAGGTGATAACTACGGCTACGCAATAGAAAAAGACGGCCAGTTTGCTTGGTTCGTAACTCGTGATGCATTTATGGAAGGCTTAAAGGTTAGTTATAGAAATGATATTTCTCATACGATTAAACTAATGTGTAAAAATCATTGGTTGGAAAGCCGTGAAGGTCGAGGAACATTCAAGAAAGTAATCGCAGGTGGGCCGCCTGGTGGTCGCTACTTTAAAGTGCTACCACAACAAATTGTGGCTGATTTAGCTTTAGATGAAGCACTTTCCCAAGTTTATTTCCCAACTTAACGTCATGAATTAATTTGATTTTCCCAAAATTCCCGTTTTCCCAAGAGATTTAAGAGAGTAGACCATGAAAAATGATATAAGTGATGCACTACGTAAGAATGACGAATTACCAGATATCCGAAATACAATTGAAGAGATGATCTTGAAAAGTCACTTATGCAACAAAGCCGCATTAACAGTTGACGAATGCGCACTTTATACAGGTATGGCAAAAAGCTACATCTATAAACTAACCCATGAAGGCATTATTCCTCATGCAAAACCTAATGGTAAAAAGATCTTCTTCGATAGGTTAGAGCTTGATCAATGGCTTCTTGGTAACAAGATAAAAGGTGATATAAGCGAAAGTGATTTCATCAAAAAAAAGGCTGAATCACTCAACAAGAAAGCATCTATAAACTATCGATGATTAAACTTGGTGATCGGGCTTACTTTCCTTTAGTTTACTTGCACGATATTTTCTAATGCGAAAGTGGGCCACCACAGACCCACCTAAAAATATAAACCTACTGTTTTTATTGGTTTTTTCACTTATTGTATTGGTAAGTAACTCGCTAAAACAGCATAAAATAACACTTACTTTAGGGCACAATAGTGCCTTTTTTATGCTCGGTATAAAATTTAAAAAGCTAAAATGGGGTTAAAATTAAATAAAAACGCGCCTGATTTTAGCGTATTCAACCCACCTATTTAATCTCTCACAGTATAAAAAAACACCATATTAAGCGCAAAAATGGCGCTCTATATTGCTGAAAAAGGTACTAATATGGCGCTAAACGCTTAGCTTAAGTAGATCATTTTAGCTAAGGTTTATAAGTTTATTAGTAAAAGTAATCGGTAATATTAGTGCCTACGCCTTCGTTTTTAACCAATCCACCAGCAAAATTCCTCACTGAACTGAAAAAATAATAAGACTAATTAAAAAAGGTTATCCACAATAGCCTACTTTATGGCTAATAAATCAAAAACAGCGGCGTATTTATAAGCTTAAACAGTCACGATCTATAAAAAGCGTGGTTTATTGCGCTTATTTTCACTTTTTTTAAGTAGATCATCTTTAATAGATCGTTTTTAAAAATTATTTTTGATCGCCTTTTTAAGTTATCAACAAGATTACTATCCACATTATGATCAACAACAGGTTAGCTATATGAAAACGCGAGCTGGTGGCCTCACTTATAATAAAAAATCAACGACTTAGCTTTATTTAGATCTACAAAACATACCAGTTAAGCAGAGCTTTCCCCAATCTTATCAACAACTTGATCAGAAGATTACATTTAAATAGTTTTTGTTAATTCATTTATATTCAATAACTTATATAAGAAATTACAATAAAGGGTAAAAACAACTCAAAAATAGTTATACAAAATTACAAAGGTTTTCTTTACTGCAAGCCTAACTCAGTTATCATAACGGGCAAATAAGTAATGTGTGATCAGTTTAAATATGAGTTCTGTAAATATAATCGTGGGTAGTCAAATGGGATCTGCAGAATATGTAGCAGAACAACTATGTGATGAGTTAAATAACCAAGGTATAACTGCTGAACTACATGATCAACCTAATTTATCTGATATTGATCAACACAATACAATCTGGCTTATATGCACATCGACCTATGGCGCGGGCGATTATCCCGACAACCTTTTACCCTTTATTGAGCAATTAAAACAACAAAGCGATCTATCATCTGTTAAATATTCAGTCATTGGTTTAGGCGACACTAGCTACGACACCTACAACCTTGCTGGGCGTAATATAAATAGTTTAATGGCCAGTAAAGGCGCAACATGTATAGCCCCAAGGCTCGAATTGAATATTCTTGATGAAGCATTACCCGAAGATACCGCGCTAGAGTGGTTAGACTCATGGATAGAGAAAACACAATTAAAGTAATGTGATCAATTAAAATGTATAAACAAAGTTACCCACAATTTACTAATAATTTAATAGGTTTTGTGGATAACCGCTGATCAAACTGCGTTTTTAAGCATGCTTATCCATGGGATAAGATCCAATTGATATTGGGCTGTGTATAAATCCCCTTTTTGATCAGAGCTTATTTGCCTGATGATCCGATCATATTAACACCTTTAGATCTGATCTAATTTTATGTTTTAAATGAATAAATAGAGCTTATCAACAGAAAACCCGATCACTAGTAGTAATAGTATTAAAAGATCTCTTTAAAAGATCCTTTATATTATAAGTGATCAGTGACTTAGATCTTGCCCACTGTTTAATCATTTATCTTCTGCTAATTTCTAGGTAGAATACGCTCCCTTTTGAAGTTTACTGGTTTGATTAAGTAGGATCCCATTAATGATTTTTCACGAAAAGTTTGACGTTATTGTAGTAGGTGGTGGACATGCAGGCACTGAAGCCTCATTGGCTGCTGCACGTATGGGGATGAATACCCTGCTGCTAACTCATAATATGGATACACTTGGTCAAATGTCTTGCAACCCAGCTATTGGTGGCATAGGCAAAGGCCATCTGGTTAAAGAAATTGATGCGCTAGGCGGTGCTATGGCACAAGCTATTGATAAAGGCGGTATCCAATTTCGTACCTTAAATTCTTCAAAAGGACCTGCTGTTCGTGCTACTCGAGCACAAGCTGATCGTGCTTTGTATAAAGCTGCAATTCAAAGCACATTACAAAACCAAGAAAACCTAAAAATATTTCAACAATCGTGTGATGATCTTATCGTTGAAAACAACAAAGTTGTTGGCGTAGTAACCCAAATGGGATTACGTTTTAGCGCACCGAGTGTTGTATTAACCGTAGGTACTTTTTTAGGTGGCCAAATACATATTGGTTTAGAGAATTTTAAAGGTGGACGTGCAGGCGATCCCCCTTCAATTGCACTTGCTGATCGTTTACGTGAATTACCTTTTAGAGTAGACCGTTTAAAAACAGGTACTCCACCACGTATTGATGCCCGTACAGTTGATTTTAGCAAAATGCAAGAACAACCAGGTGATGCGCCTACACCGGTATTTTCGTTTATTGGTAAACAAAGCGATCACCCACAGCAAATACCCTGTTATATAACCTACACAAACGAAAAAACTCATGAGGTTATTCGTAACAATTTACATAGCTCGCCTATGTACTCTGGCGTAATTGAAGGCATAGGGCCACGTTACTGCCCTTCAATAGAAGATAAAATTGTGCGCTTTGCTGATAAAGACAAGCACCAAATATTTGTAGAGCCAGAAGGGTTAACATCGTACGAGCTTTACCCTAACGGCATTTCAACCAGCTTACCTTTTGATGTGCAGTTACAAATTGTGCAATCGATAGATGGTTTTGAAAACGCACATATTTGTCGTCCTGGTTATGCTATTGAATACGACTTTTTTGACCCACGTGATTTAAAACAGTCATTAGAAACCAAGTTTATAGACGGATTATTTTTTGCAGGCCAAATAAACGGCACTACGGGTTACGAAGAAGCCGGTGCGCAAGGTTTAATTGCCGGTATGAACGCTGCGTTACAAGTACAAGGTAAAGACGCGTGGACACCACGCCGTGATGAAGCGTATGTGGGCGTACTGATTGATGACTTAGCAACGCTTGGTACAAAAGAACCGTACCGTATGTTTACTAGCCGTGCGGAATATCGTTTATTACTGCGTGAAGATAACGCTGATATTCGCTTAACAGAAAAAGGTCGTGAACTTGGTTTAGTTAACGATGAGCGCTGGCAGGCATTTAACGAAAAAATGGAAGTGATCGAAAAAGAGAAACAGCGTATTAAAGAAACCTGGATCCATAAAGATCATGCTGTAGTTGATCAAGTAAATGCGTTATTAAAAACACCGCTTACTCGTGAAGCAAGTTTAGAGGATCTACTTCGTCGTCCAGAAATTCGTTACGACGATTTAATGGCTATTGATGGGCTTGGATCTGAGTTTACAAACCAAGCTGCACTTGAACAAGTTGAGATCCATACTAAGTACGCTGGCTACATTGCACGTCAGCAAGATGAGATCAATAAGCAGCTTCGCCATGAAGAAACCATCTTACCTAAAGAGTTCGATTACTCAACGGTATCGGGTTTATCAAACGAGGTAGTTGCAAAGCTTACAGATGCGCGTCCAGACACTATTGGCCAAGCTTCTCGTATTTCTGGTATCACCCCAGCGGCGATTTCGCTATTATTAGTGTATCTGAAGAAGCAAGGCTTATTACGCAAAACTGCGTAACAGTAAAGGTAAACTGTGTTACAGCAACAATTAACAACATTGTTAGCGCAAACTGATATTGCGCTAACCGAAAAACAACAACAGCAATTAGTTAAATACGTTGAGTTACTAAATAAATGGAACAAAGCGTATAATTTAACCTCTGTGCGCTTACCAGAAGAAATGATGATTAAGCACATTATGGATAGCTTAGTTGTTGCACCTCATTTACCCGGTCATCATTATATTGATGTAGGCACTGGTCCTGGTTTGCCAGGTATTGTGTTAGCTATTGCATTACCTGATACACAATTTGTGCTACTTGATAGTTTAGGTAAACGTGTTCGCTTTTTAATGCAAGTTAAACATGAGCTTGGGCTAAATAATGTAACCCCAGTGCAGTCAAGAGTTGAAGAATATCAACCAAGTGTTAAATTAGATGGCGTACTAAGTCGTGCGTTTGCTTCATTGCAAGATATGGTTGATTGGTGTTCACACTTAATTGATCACTCAGGCAAATTTATCGCGCTTAAAGGTGTGTTTCCTAGTGAAGAGCTAGAGTCACTTCCTGAAGGTGTAAAATTTGAAGAAAAAATCTCGCTAGTAGTGCCTGAGCTTGATGCACAACGACATTTAATTATTCTTTCTAAAGACTAGGGATCAGAGACATAGTGGCAAAAGTCATCGCATTAGCAAATCAAAAAGGCGGCGTTGGTAAAACAACAACGGCTGTTAATCTCGCTGCATCTATGGCTGCAACGAAGCGTAAAGTGCTGTTAATAGATCTCGACCCCCAAGGCAACGCTACTATGGGTAGCGGTGTAGACAAGTATGGCGATGTCGCCACCATTTACGATTTACTCATTGAAGAAAAGCCAATGGATGAGGTGATAATCACTGAAACCTCGGGCGAGTATCATATGATAGCGGCCAACGGTGATGTAACCGCAGCTGAAGTAAAATTAATGGAGTTGTTTGCACGCGAAGTACGTCTTCGTAATGCGCTTGAAAAAATACAAGATAAATACGAATTTATTTTTATCGACTGCCCGCCTTCACTAAATATGTTAACAGTAAACGCCATGGCTGCTGCTGATTCTATTTTAGTCCCTATGCAATGTGAATATTATGCGCTTGAAGGGTTAACCGCATTAATGGACACTATTACACAGCTTGCAAAGTTAGTTAACCCTAACTTACAAATTGAAGGCATTCTTCGTACTATGTACGATCCACGCAATCGATTAGCAAATGATGTATCAGAACAATTAAAACAACATTTTGGCGATAAAGTCTACCGCACCGTGATCCCACGTAATGTGCGTCTTGCCGAGGCACCTAGTTTTGGTGCACCAGCAATGTACTACGACCGCGCATCAAGTGGCGCAAAAGCCTACTTAGCACTTGCGGGCGAAATGCTACGCAGAAAAGAAAAAACAGCGCCGGTAGTCGCCTAACTTTAAGGTAAAAAAATAACATGTCTGCTAAAAAACGAGGTTTAGGCCGAGGACTCGATGCCCTTTTAAGTTCATCAAAACCAGCGCCGAGCTCAAGCAAGGAACAAGACACAGTAAATGTGACTGAAGCTGTACAAACTGCAGCTCAGCCCGTTGCGAATGAATTGCAAAAGCTGCCTATTGAGTTTTTACACTCAGGAAAATACCAGCCTCGTAAAGATATGTCTGAAGAAGCGCTTGAAGAACTTGCAAGCTCTATCCGCTCACAAGGCATTATTCAGCCAATTGTGGTGCGCCCTGTTGCAGAAAATAGCTTTGAAATAATTGCCGGTGAACGTCGTTGGCGTGCTGCACAAATTGCTAAGCTTGAGAGCGTACCTTGTATTGTAAAAGATGTACCTGATGAAGCCGCCGTTGCTATTGCGCTGATAGAAAATATTCAGCGTGAAGATTTAAACGCAATGGAAGAAGCGATTGCGTTAAACAGATTATTAAATGAATTTGAATTAACACACCAGCAAGTTGCCGATGCGGTGGGTAAATCGCGCACTACCGTGACCAATTTACTGCGATTAAACAATTTAAATAGCGATGTTAAAATTTTGTTAGAACATGGCGACATAGAAATGGGCCACGCACGCTGTTTATTAGCACTTGAAGGTGAAGCGCAATCTGACGCTGCAAGATTAGCTGTAGCTAAAGCATTAACTGTTCGTGAAACAGAAAAGTTAGTGCGCTCAATTTTAGAGCCGGTTGCAGCGAAAGAAACGCCAGAAAAAGACCCAGATGTTAAGCGCTTAGAGCAAAAATTAGCCGACAATTTAGGGGCTAAAGTAGAAATAAATTATAATGCGAAAGGCAAAGGTAAGCTGGTTATTTCTTACACCAATTTAGATGAGCTTGATGGCATTTTAAATCGTATAAATCACAGCAATACCGACCATTAAAATTTTACATGTCCAATAAGAGACATTTGTAGCTATTTTGTGTTACAAAGCGTCTACTCAAGTTGCAAAACTGGTAGGATTAAGTATAATTTCGCCAGTTTTCACACCCTAACAATTAGAACGCCATAAAGGTTAACTAAACGTGACTAATAAGTTAGCAAGACCTTATAGGCTTGCCGCATTTAAATTAATTTGTCTTCAGGGTATCGTAGCACTAGTAGCTGCAGTAATTATTTTTGTTGGTTGGGGAGTAAACGCCAGCGTATCAGCACTTGCCGGTAGCAGTGTTGCAATACTTCCTCACCTAGTATTTGCGCTTTATGCATTCAGATATATGGGTGCAAGCAAAGCAAATCAAGCGTATACCTCGTTAAAACGCGGTAACGGATTAAAATTTATGCTAACAATCGTATTGTTTGCACTGATACTCAAGTCAACCACGGTCGTTTTAGTGCCGTTTTTTTGTGTTTACGTATTGGTGCTTTTCACTGGATTGTTCGCGCCCGTTTTTTTTAAACATTAACTTTGGGATATAACATGGCTGCAGAAGAAGTTACTATATCAAGCCATATCCAGCATCACTTAACAAACGCTAAGATGTGTATGACCGACTCAGGTCTTGCCTTCAACAATGCGTGTAAAGACAGTGGTTTCTGGACATGGAATATAGATACCCTCGCATGGTCAATCGGACTAGGTCTAATATTTTTATGGACTTTCCGTAGCGCCGCAAAAAAAGCACACACAGGAGTACCTGGTAAATTTCAATGTTTTATTGAAATGATAGTTGAGTTCGTTGGCGACAACGTACGTGATACTTACCACGGTAAAAGCAAATTAATTGCTCCATTAGCCTTAACAATTTTTGTTTGGGTGTTCTTAATGAACCTAATGGATTTAATCCCGGTTGATTTCTTACCTGCATTTGCCGGTTTCGTAGGTGAACAAGCCTTTGGCATGGACCCACACGACGTTTACATGAAAATTGTACCTACCACAGACATAAACTTAACCGCTGCATTAGCACTGGGTGTGTTTATTCTGATGATTGGTTACTCTATTAAAATTAAAGGGGTTGGTGGCTTTATTAAAGAGCTTACACTTCACCCGTTTAGCTCTAATAGCAAAGTGGCTATGATTTTCTTAATTCCTTGTAATTTATTACTAGAAACAATCGCTTTAGTGTCTAAGCCTTTCTCGTTAGCACTGCGTTTATTTGGTAACTTATACGCTGGTGAATTGATATTCATACTTATCGGCGCAGTTGGTTTAATGCAACTTCCGTTGCACTTTGTTTGGGCTGTATTCCATATCTTAGTAATCGTGTTACAAGCATTCGTATTTATGATGCTAACCATTGTTTACCTAAGCATGGCAAGTTCTGACAATCACTAATTTATACACTTTTTATATTTAACTTTAACAATTGAAACTTTGGAGAAAAAAATGGAACTAGTATTAGGTCTTAAGTACATCGCAGTTGCTTTACTTATCGGCTTCGGTGCAATCGGTACAGCTATCGGCTTCGGTAACATGGGTGGTAAATTCCTAGAAGCATGTGCGCGTCAGCCTGAGCTTGCACCTTCATTACAAGTTAAGATGTTCATCCTAGCTGGTCTAATCGATGCGGTAGCAATGATCGGTGTTGGTATCGCAATGGTAATCCTGTTCGTACTTTAATTTTATTTTTTGAACAGCTTACTATTTTAAGGAGGAGCGGTCGTGAACATAACAGCCACTCTTATCGGTGAATTAATTGCGTTTACGGTGTTTGTACTATTTTGTATGAAATATGTATGGCCACCACTTAATGATGCAATTGAGTCTCGCCAGAAGAAAATTGAAGATGGTTTAGCTGCCTCTGATAGAGCCGAAAAAGACTTAGAACTTGCGCAACAAAAAGCTGCAGAGCAGCTTAAAGATGCAAAAGCTCAAGCGGCAGATATCATTGAACAAGCTAAAAAGCGTGCCGTGCTGATTGTTGACGAAGAAACTGTTCGTGGACAAGAAGAGCGTGAAAAAATTATTGCTCAAGGGCACTCTGAAATTGAATCAGAGCGTAACCGTGTAACAGAAGAGCTACGTAAGCAAGTAGCAACTCTGGCAGTGGTTGGCGCAGAAAGAATTTTAGAGCGTGAAATCAATCAAGCCGCACATAGTGACATCGTTGAAAAACTTGTCGCTGAGCTGTAATTAGGAGGGTATGAGCATGTCTGAATTGACTACTATCGCTCGCCCATACGCTAAAGCGGCTTTTGAACTTGCCGTTGAAAAAGGCACAATTGAAAGCTGGAATGACATGTTGTTTTTTGCAGGCGAAGTTGCCAGCAATGAACAAGCATCAGCCATTTTAGCTGGATTGCCTACTGCTACTGCACAAGCTGAGTTATTTATTAACTTATGTGCTGAGCAGCTCAACGAACAAGGTCAGAACCTAGTGAAGGTGATGGCTGAAAATGGACGTTTGATTGCACTGCCTGAGGTTGCTCAGTTATTCGCTGCGTTTAAAGCAGAGTATGACAAAGAAATCGACGTAGATGTGATTTCGGCAACCCCTCTTGCTGCAGCGCAGCAAGAGTCATTGGTAGCGACACTTGAAAAACGTTTCGCACGCAAAGTTAAGCTGAATTGTAGTGAAGACGCTGCAGTTGTTGGCGGCCTTATTATTAAGGCGGGTGACACTGTAATCGACGGCTCAGTACGCGGTAAATTAAACCGCTTAGCCACAACACTACAATCGTAATTGGGAAAAAGAGCATGCAACTTAATTCCACTGAAATTTCAGATCTGATCAAACAACGTATTGAGCAGTTCGAAGTTGTAAGTGAAGCTCGTAACGAAGGTACTATCGTATCTGTTACTGACGGTATCATCCGCATCCACGGTCTAGCTGACTGTATGCAAGGTGAGATGATTGAGCTTCCAGGCAACCGTTATGCTATCGCACTAAACCTTGAGCGTGACTCAATTGGTGCAGTAGTTATGGGTCCATACGCTGACCTTACTGAAGGCGTAAAAGTATACACAACTGGTCGTATCTTAGAAGTTCCTGTTGGTGCTGGCTTACTTGGTCGTGTTGTAAACACACTAGGTGCTCCTATCGACGGTAAAGGCGCTTTAGATAACGATGGTTTTGAACCTGTAGAAAAAATTGCACCAGGTGTAATCGAGCGTCAATCTGTAGATGAGCCAGTTCAAACTGGTTATAAATCTATTGATGCGATGATTCCAGTTGGTCGTGGTCAGCGTGAGCTTGTAATCGGTGACCGCCAAACAGGTAAAACTGCACTAGCAATCGATGCAATCATCAACCAAAAGAACACAGGCGTTAAGTGTGTGTACGTAGCGGTTGGTCAAAAAGCATCTACTATTGCTAACGTAGTACGTAAATTAGAAGAGCACGGTGCACTTGCAAATACTATCGTAGTTGTAGCATCTGCTTCTGAGTCTGCGGCACTTCAGTACTTAGCACCGTTCTCGGGCTGTACTATGGGTGAATATTTCCGTGACCGTGGTGAAAACGCATTAATCGTATATGATGATTTATCTAAGCAAGCTGTTGCTTACCGTCAAATCTCATTACTACTTAAACGTCCACCAGGTCGTGAAGCATACCCAGGTGACGTATTCTACCTTCACTCGCGTCTTTTAGAGCGTGCTTCGCGTGTAAACGCTGATTACGTTGAAAAGTTCACTAATGGTGAAGTGAAAGGACAAACTGGTTCATTGACGGCATTGCCAATCATTGAAACTCAAGGCGGCGACGTTTCTGCGTTCGTACCGACAAACGTTATCTCTATCACCGATGGTCAGATCTTCTTAGAAACTGACTTATTCAACTCAGGTATCCGTCCGGCTGTAAATGCTGGTATCTCGGTATCGCGTGTTGGTGGTGCTGCACAAACTAAAATCGTTAAGAAACTAGGTGGCGGTATCCGTCTAGCCCTAGCTCAGTACCGTGAATTAGCTGCGTTCTCGCAGTTCGCGTCTGACCTTGATGATGCTACTCGTGCTCAACTTGAGCATGGTGAGCGTGTAACAGAGCTAATGAAGCAGAAACAGTACGCACCAATGTCTGTTGCTGAAATGTCTTTGTCGTTATTTGCAGCTGAGAAAGGTTACTTACAAGACATCGAAATCTCTAAAATCATGGATTTCGAAGCGGCTTTACTTTCTTATGCAAGTAGCACATACGCAGAGCTTGTGGCTCAAATCAATGAAACTGGTAACTACAACGCCGAGATCGAAGCGCAACTTAAAGAACTTCTTGAGAAGTTCAAGTCTACGCAAACTTGGTAATTTAGTTATTAATGGTGCGCTTTAGTTTACTAAAGCACACCTTGATTCGGAGAGAGAGTCATGGCCAGCGGAAAAGAGATTAAAAGCAAGATCGGGAGTATTAAAAATACTCAAAAGATCACTAGCGCAATGGAAATGGTTGCTGCGTCTAAAATGAAAAAGGCGCAAGAACGAGTGGCTTCAAGCCGTCCATACGCTGACAAATTACGCAAAGTAATTGGTCGTGTTGCTCAAGCAAATCTTGATTTTACTCACCCGTTCTTAGAAGAGCGAGAAGTAAAACGAGTTGGTTATATTGTTATCTCTACTGACCGTGGTCTATGTGGCGGCTTAAACTCAAACGAGTTTAAAAAAGTTGCATTAGACATTAAAGCGTGGAAAGAAAAAGGCGTAGACGCTGATTTTGCAACTTTAGGTAGCAAAGCGGCTAGCTTCTTTCAACGTTTTGGCGGTCAAGTGCTTGCTAAAAAAGCAGGCCTTGGAGATAAGCCTTCAGTACAAGACGTAATTGGTCCTGTAAAAATTATGCTAGATGCATTCTCTGAAGGTAAAATTGACCGTTTATTCCTGGTATATAACAACTTTGTTAATACCATGAAGCAAGAGCCAACAATAGATCAGTTACTCCCTTTGCCAAAAGCTGAAGAAGAAGTATCTGCCCACACATGGGACTACTTATACGAGCCAGGCCCAGACGCTATATTAGAGTCTTTGCTTGTACGCTTCGTTGAGTCTCAGGTATACCAAGGTGTGGTTGAGAACGCTGCCTCTGAACAGGCTGCCCGTATGGTTGCAATGAAAGCTGCAACAGATAATGCCGGCGACCTTATGGATGAGTTACAGCTTGTTTATAACAAGGCCCGCCAAGCGGCAATCACACAAGAAATTAGTGAGATTGTTTCAGGCTCAGCCGCAGTTTAATGCTTCAGGCAAAGATTAACGAGAGGAATAGACATGAGTTTAGGTAAGGTCGTCCAAATTATCGGTGCCGTTGTAGATATTGAGTTTTCTCAAGACAACGTGCCAGCCGTATATGACGCACTAAAAGTAACAGATGGCGATTTAGCTGGTTTGACTTTAGAAGTTCAACAACAGCTAGGTGGCGGTGTTGTTCGTACTATCGCACTAGGTACTACTGACGGTTTACGTCGTGGCGCAGCGGTAGAAAATACAGGTGAAGCGATTCAAGTTCCAGTTGGTAAAGCAACGCTTGGTCGTATCATGAACGTACTTGGTGAGCCAATTGATGAAGCTGGCCCAATCGGCGAAGAAGACCGTATGTCTATTCACCGTGCAGCGCCTTCATACGAAGAGCAATCAAGTTCAGTTGAGCTTTTAGAAACTGGTATCAAGGTAATCGACCTTGTATGTCCGTTTGCTAAAGGTGGTAAAGTTGGTTTATTCGGTGGTGCCGGTGTAGGTAAAACCGTAAACATGATGGAACTTATCCGTAACATCGCAATCGAGCATAGCGGCTACTCAGTATTCGCAGGTGTTGGTGAGCGTACTCGTGAGGGTAACGATTTCTACCATGAGATGAACGATTCAAACGTACTTGATAAAGTATCGCTTGTATACGGTCAGATGAACGAGCCTCCAGGTAACCGTTTACGCGTAGCGTTAACAGGTCTTACTATGGCTGAAAAGTTCCGTGACGAAGGTCGCGATGTACTTTTCTTCGTAGATAACATCTACCGTTACACACTAGCTGGTACAGAAGTATCTGCACTACTTGGTCGTATGCCATCAGCGGTAGGTTACCAGCCTACACTTGCTGAAGAAATGGGTGTACTTCAAGAGCGTATCGCTTCAACGAAGACTGGTTCAATTACATCAATCCAAGCGGTATACGTACCTGCGGATGATTTAACGGATCCATCTCCAGCAACTACCTTTGCTCACTTAGATGCAACAGTAGTACTTTCACGTGATATCGCATCACTTGGTATTTACCCAGCGGTAGACCCACTTGATTCATCTTCACGTCAACTTGACCCATTAGTAATTGGCCAAGATCACTACGATACAGCACGTGGCGTTCAAACAGTTCTTCAGCGTTACAAAGAACTTAAAGACATCATTGCTATTCTAGGTATGGACGAGCTTTCTGACGAAGATAAGCAACTTGTATCTCGTGCACGTAAAATCCAGCGTTTCCTATCTCAGCCATTCTTCGTGGCAGAGGTATTTACAGGTGCGCCAGGTAAATACGTTTCACTAAAAGACACAATTGCTGGCTTTAAAGGCATTCTAAGCGGTGAGTTCGATGACCTTCCAGAGCAAGCGTTCTACATGGTTGGCTCTATCGAAGAAGCTCAAGAAAAAGCTAAAAGCATGTAATTAGGAGGGTAGTATGGCAGCTATGACTGTACATCTTGACGTAGTAAGCGCAGAGCAGAGTTTGTTCTCTGGTCTAGTTGAATCGATTCAAGTATCTGGTAGTGAAGGTGAGCTTGGTGTTAATGCCGGCCACGCCCCACTACTAACTGCCCTTAAACCTGGTATGGTACGTTTAGTTAAGCAATTTGGTGAAGAAGAACTGATCTACATTGCTGGCGGTACACTAGAAGTTCAACCGAACATAGTAACCGTACTTGCTGATACAGCTGTTCGTGGTGAAGACCTTGACGAGCAAGCTGCAGAGCAAGCTAAGCGTGACGCAGAAAGCCAAATGGCTAATGCGTCAGCTGCTGAATTTGATTATCAAAAAGCAGCTATGCAACTAGCAGAAGCTATTGCACAACTTCGCGTAATTCAGCAATTACGTAAAAAGTAAGCCTATCCGGTTTTTAAAAGCCCACATTATGTGGGCTTTTTTATGCTTGTAATTTGGCTATACACTTATATCCATCTGCAAAGCTGGTTACAATAAGTGTAATTATTATGAATAGTTTGTTTATCATAGATTCAGTCATTATTTTTTATAATACGGCTGAGTATGTACACATGGAGTGACATGCGTAATCTAGTTAAGCTACTTTCATTAACTCCTCACTAAAACAACGGAAAAAGGAAATTGTTTTAATGGCTCTAACAACAGTAATTCTTGCTGCGGGTAAAGGTACCCGTATGCGTTCTGCTCTACCAAAAGTACTGCATAAAGTAGCAGGTAAACCTATGGTGCAGCACGTTATAGATAATGCAAAGGCATTGGGTGCAACCACCACTAACTTAGTTTACGGGCACGGCGGCGAACTATTACAACAACAACTTGTCGATAATAACGTAAACTGGGTACTGCAAGCAGATCAACTTGGTACAGGCCACGCAGTAGCCCAAGCTAATCCGCACATTAATGATGACGACACCGTACTTGTTTTATACGGCGATGTACCTCTTACAAAGCAATCAACACTTGAGCGCTTATTAGCTGCAACACCTAAAAATGGTTTAGCGGTATTAACCGTTAACTTGGTTAACCCAAATGGCTATGGCCGTATGCTACGTGAAAATGGCAAGCTTGTAGGTATTATTGAGCAAAAAGATGCAAGCGCCGAGCAGTTACTTATTAGTGAAGTAAACACCGGCATTATGGCGGTTAACGGCAAGCTTTTAAAAACATGGTTAGGCAACTTATCTAATAATAATGCGCAGGGTGAATACTACCTTACAGATATCGTTGCTATGGCGCACAGTGAAGGTGTAGAAATCACGTCAGCGCAGCCAGATCATGCAATGGAAGTTGAAGGCGCAAACAACCGCGTACAACTTGCAGGCCTTGAGCGTGCTTATCAAGCATGGCAAGCAGAAGAATTAATGCTAAATGGTGCCACCCTAGCCGACCCTGCTCGTATAGATGTACGTGGCGACGTTAAAACAGGCGAAGACGTATTAATTGATATAAACGTTATTTTTGAAGGTAATGTAACTCTAGGGAATAACGTACAAATTGGCCCTAACTGTGTACTTAAAAACTGTACTATTGGCGATAACGTAGTTATAAAAGCAAATACCTTGATTGAAGATGCAAGCGTAGCGGCTAAATGTACGCTGGGCCCATATGCTCGCCTACGCCCAGGTGCGGTAATGGAAGAAGACTCGCACATTGGTAACTTTGTAGAGATGAAAAAAACCCGACTAGGCAAAGGTTCTAAAGCAAACCACTTAAGTTACTTAGGCGATGCTGAAATTGGTGAAAAAGTGAATATTGGCGCAGGTACTATTACCTGTAACTACGATGGGGTTAATAAAGCAAAAACCATTATTGGTGATAACGCCTTTATTGGTTCTAACTCATCGCTCGTTGCGCCAGTAAACATTGGTGCAACCGCAACGGTAGGTGCAGGCTCTGTGATCACCAGTACCGTTGAAGATGAACAGCTTGCAATAGCACGCTCTAAACAGCGCAATTTAACCGGCTGGAAACGACCAGTTAAAAAATAATAATGACCATTCATCATTAGATAATTAAAGCGAGTTTAACACTCGCTTTTTTATTGCCGAAATCTAATGAAAATAAAAATGCCATAACTTTGTCATACCTGTGTGTTGATATTTACCCAATACAACACGAAGGAAAATAACAATGTTTAAAAGGTCACTTATCGCACTTTCACTCATATCAATATTAACGGGTTGCTCACTAGATGGAGATGACGGCCAAGACGGCACGCAAGGTATTCAGGGAGAACAAGGTACAGCGGGTCAAAATGGTACTAACGGCACCAATGCAAATTCGGCGTTAAATATAAGCTTAGTCGGCAGAGCCGTACTTAATACCCAAAGCCCCGAAGGTGCAGCCGAAATCGTCGCTTATCAAGCATCTAAAAAGTGGATTTACGCTATTAATAGCTCTGGTGATGAAGCAGTAGTGAATATTATACCCGCCGACACCTTTGATACGGCGGCCCTTGTTCAAGATAACGAAGGGATAGTGAGTGCAACTAACCTAACATCAACCATTACCCTTACCTTAAACGACAACACCTCAGGCGATGCCAACAGCATAGCAATAGATGAAACTAACCAATTACTAGCTGTGGCTATGGCTGCTAAAAATGTGGGCGAAGCGGGTCAAATTGCATTTTACGACATAAGCGGCGATGCACCCGCATTCATAAAAAATGTACCAGCGGGCTTTTTACCTGACATGGTGACTTTTAACCACGACGGTACAAAGGTGGTTGTAGCCAATGAAGGTGAGCCTAATGGCGATTACAGTATCGACCCTGAGGGCTCTATCAGTGTTATTAATATAGAAAGTGGCGTAATTGCCGATACGGCCACCAATATTGATTTTACTGCATATAACAATCAACAAACTGAGCTTGAAGAGAAAGGGCTAGTTTTTGCAAATCCCACAGGGCGAACAATTAATGGAAATGAAATAAATACAACAGTTGCTATGGACCTAGAGCCTGAGTACGTCAGCATTTCTAAAGATAATAAATATGCCTATATATCAATTCAAGAAAATAACGGTCTCGCTATTATTAACCTAGAAGATAATAGCGTAGAGCTAAAAGGGTTAGGATTTAAAGATTGGTCTAACTTGCAAATAGACGCATCAGATAAAGACGGCGGTGTTAATTTTAAATCGTACCCAGGGCTTTATGGTATGTATCAGCCAGATACAATCTCAAGCTTTAGCTGGAAAGGTGCAAACTTTATAGTGTCGGCAAATGAAGGTGATGCACGTGAATATTTCTTTGATACAACAGACGAAGCAGACTGCACAGCAAAGGGCGGCCTAGATTACGATGAAGATGACGGCTGTCTTGCCTATATAGATGAAAGCCGCGTTGAAGATTTAACGCTTGCTGCTAATTTTGACTACTTAAATAACGACGATGACGATATAGGCCGTTTAAAAGTAAGTACTGTTAAGGGGGATACGAATGACGACGGTCAGTACGAATCGCTTTATGCCTATGGTGCACGCTCGTTTACCATCTGGGACAGTAATGGGCTGGTGGTGTTTGACTCAGGCGACGACATAGGTCGCATTACGGCATCGGTTCATGGTGAAGCCTTTAATAATAATGAAGATGAAAACGAAGGCGATACACGCTCAGATGATAAAGGCGCAGAACCCGAAGCGCTAACAATAGGTACTATTGGCGAACGCACCTTTGCTTTTATAGGTCTTGAGCGTATGGGTGGGATTATGGTTTACGATATTACCAACCCTTACGATGTGCAATTTGAAGATTACTTTTATAACCGAGGTGTAATAGAGGGAGCTGATATAACCGGCGACCTTGCACCCGAAGGCATGGTATTTGTACCGGCTGAGCAAAGTGCCACCGAAAAACCACTCCTTATAATAGGTAATGAGATCTCAGGTTCTATAGCTGTATGGCAAATTGCAGTAAATTAAAACCAATAAAGCAGTACAGCGATTACTAAATGTACTGCTTATTATAACGCGCAAATACTAGCTGTAAAATAGCGACTTAATATGCGCGTTTTTTAATCTAAAATCAGCCCGCAGGCCTTTATTTGTATGCGTTTCATACTAAATTCATTTATTTGTCAAAAAGCTGAAATAAAACATTGACCCCCGCTCGAATCTCCCTATAATGCGACCCCACTGAGACGGGAAACGCTGAAGCATAGCAAGGCACAACGGCTCAGAGAGTTAAATAAAACTTCGGTTTTAAATATTCTAAAAAGAAAGTTTAAAATTAAGTATTGACTCGAAAAATAAAGGATGTATTATACGCATCCCTAGCGACAACGTCGCAACGTTCT
>NZ_JBBEVD010000048.1:0-149433 GCF_037414265.1 Pseudoalteromonas sp. C12FD-1 | reverse complement strand
GTGGCCGATTGTACCAACGTTTACGTGCGGTTTTACGCGTTCAAACTTTTCTTTTGCCATCTTAAAAAATTCCTAATTAAGAAATTAAAGCCTGACTCACTATTGAGCCAGACAAGCTAAAATCATATAACAGCGCGAGCTGAAATTATTGTATCTGCAACCTGCTTAGAGGCTTCAGCGTACTTCAAAAACTCCATTGAGTAAGAAGCACGACCCTGTGTTGCAGATCGTAAAGCAGTTGCATAACCAAACATTTCAGAAAGAGGAACCTGAGCATTAACTTGCTTAAGTCCACCTATTGCATCTTCCATGCCTTCGATTATGCCGCGACGACGGTTAAGGTCGCCAACTACATCACCCATGTTTGAGTCAGGAGTGATTACTTCAACCTTCATCATTGGCTCTAAAAGAACTGGATCTGCTTTAAGCGCCCCAGCTTTCATTGCCATTGAACCTGCAATTTTAAATGCCATTTCATTCGAGTCTACATCATGGAATGAACCATCATATAAAGTCGCTTTAACGCCAAGTAATGGGTAGCCTGCCAGTACACCTTGAGACATTTGCTCTTGGATACCTTTGTCTACCGCAGGGATAAATTCTTTAGGAACCGAACCACCTACTGTTTCGTTAACGAACTCATAAGTTGGTGCTTCATCATCCGAAATATCCATCGGTTCAAGTTTAACCCAGACGTGACCATATTGACCACGACCACCTGATTGACGTACAAACTTCCCTTCAACTTCAACAGTTGAACGAATAGCTTCTCGATATGCAACCTGCGGCTTACCAACGTTACATTCAACACTGAATTCACGTTTCATACGGTCGACAATGATATCTAGGTGAAGTTCACCCATACCAGAGATTATAGTCTGGCCTGATTCTTCGTCAGTTTGTACACGAAAAGATGGATCTTCTGCGGCTAGTTTACCTAGTGCAATACCCATCTTGTCTTGGTCAGCGATTGTGCGAGGCTCAACCGCAACAGAGATAACTGGCTCTGGGAACTCCATACGCTCAAGCGTAATGATAGAGTTCGGATCACACAGTGTCTCACCTGTTGTTACGTCTTTAAGACCAATAGCTGCCGCAATATCGCCTGCGTAAACTTCTTTGATCTCTTCACGTGAGTTTGAATGCATCTGTACGATACGACCAAATCGCTCACGCTTACTTTTAACTGGGTTATAAACCGCGTCACCCTGTTTAACAGTACCAGAGTAAACACGGAAAAAGGTTAAAGTGCCAACAAACGGGTCTGTTGCAATTTTAAATGCAAGTGCAGCAAACGGCGCTTTATCATCAGCTGGACGTTCTTCCTCAGTTCCATTTTCTAGGATACCTTGGATTTGTTTCACTTGTGTTGGTGCAGGCATGTATTCAACAACACCGTCAAGCACAGCTTGAACGCCTTTGTTTTTAAATGCACTACCACACGTAATGGGAACAATTTCGTTCGCTAATGTACGTTGACGTAAGGCAGATTTAATTTCTGCTTCACTTAACTCTTCACCTTCTAAGTACTTATCCATTAGTTCTTCAGAGGCTTCAGCTGCACTTTCAACTAAATGAGAGTGCCACTCTTCAGCAAGCTCTTGAAGCTCTGCCGGTATTGCCTCATAAGAGAAAGTCATACCCTGGTCCGCTTCGTTCCAGTTAATGGCTTTCATTTTTATAAGGTCAATAACACCTTTAAAGTCGTCTTCAGCGCCAATTGGCAACTGGATTGGAACAGGCGTTGCTCCAAGACGAGATTTCACCTGGCCTACAACCGTTAAAAAGTCAGCGCCCGTGCGATCCATTTTATTTACGAAGATCATTCTCGGAACTTCGTATTTGTTCGCTTGGCGCCAAACTGTCTCAGTTTGCGGCTGTACACCTGATGAAGCACAAAGAACAACTACCGCACCATCAAGTACACGTAAAGAACGCTCTACTTCGATAGTGAAATCTACGTGTCCTGGCGTATCAATAATATTGATACGATGGTCGTCAAATTGCGCGTCCATACCTTTCCAGAAACACGTTGTTGCAGCAGAAGTGATTGTGATACCACGCTCTTGTTCCTGCTCCATCCAATCCATAGTTGCGGCGCCATCATGTACTTCACCGATCTTATGAGAAAGACCCGTGTAGAACAGAACACGTTCTGTTGTGGTGGTTTTGCCTGCATCTACGTGAGCTACTATGCCGATATTACGGTAGCGCTCAAGTGGAGTTGTACGTGCCATATGATCCTCTTAAAGGTTAAGGACAGATTACCAACGGTAATGTGCGAATGCTTTATTCGCTTCAGCCATACGGTGAACGTCTTCACGTTTCTTAACCGCAGTGCCTTTATTATCAGCAGCGTCAACGATTTCTTGAGCTAAACGTAAGCCCATAGATTTTTCGCCACGCTTACGTGCAGCGTCTACTAACCAACGCATACCTAATGCGTTGCGACGTACTGGACGTACTTCAACTGGAACTTGATAAGTTGAACCACCAACACGGCGAGATTTAACCTCTACCTGTGGACGGATGTTATCAAGTGCAGATTCAAAGATTTCTAGGTGCGACTTGCCTGATTTCTCAGCAGCCACGTCTAGCGCACCATAAACAATTTTTTCAGCAGTAGATTTCTTGCCGTCTAACATTACGATGTTAACGAATTTAGCAAGAAGTTCCGATCCGAACTTAGGATCTGGAAGAATTTTACGTTGACCTATTACGCGTCTTCTAGGCATTTTGTATCTCCGGTTTATTCAGGTTTGTCCTTTTGGAACAATCACCCAAAACAATAATTAATAATATTTAGTGCTTGGCCTTACTAACGGAAAACAATTAGCCTTTAGGGCGTTTTGCACCGTATTTAGAACGAGCTTGACGACGGTCGCTAACGCCTGCACAGTCAAGTGCACCACGTACAGTGTGAAAACGCACACCTGGTAAATCTTTAACACGACCACCACGGATTAGGATTACACTGTGCTCTTGAAGGTTATGACCTTCACCACCGATGTATGATGTTACTTCGAAACCGTTAGTTAAACGTACACGAGCTACTTTACGTAACGCTGAGTTTGGTTTCTTAGGTGTAGTTGTATATACGCGAGTACATACACCACGCTTTTGCGGACACGCTTTAAGCGCAGCTGAGTTACTTTTAGTAACCTTGCTACGACGTGGCTTACGCACTAGCTGGTTAATAGTTGCCATTTAAATAGCTCCTGAAATTAAAATTACTACTGAAAAAAATAAAAAAATCCGCCCTTTTTACAAGCTTGTAACATACATGCAAGTAAATGGGTGGCGGAATTTTAATGAGCAAAGTTTAACCTGTCAACCTAAACTCATCGTAAGACAGTAGATAACTGTCTTACGATTAATTAATCTATTGATTAATAAGAGTTTATTGATTTCCAGATAAATCTGCGTTTAGGGCATCAGTTAGTGCTTGAGTTGCCTCTTCCGCACTTACTGTTTGCTCTTCAACAACTTCACTCTGCTTGCGGCGAGCCATACGGTCTTGGTGATACGCAAAGCCAGTACCGGCTGGGATCAGACGACCCACAATTACGTTTTCTTTCAGACCACGAAGCTCATCGCTCTTACCATTCACTGCGGCATCTGTAAGAACACGTGTTGTTTCTTGGAAAGACGCTGCTGAGATGAAAGATTCTGTTGCAAGTGATGCTTTCGTGATACCCATAAGTTGTATTTCAAACTTCGCTGGGATCTTACCTTGTTTTTCAAGGTCACGATTAGCGATATTAACGCGAGCTACTTCAATTTGCTCACCCGCTAAGAACTCAGTATCACCGCCGTCAAGGATGGTACATTTACGTAGCATTTGACGGATAATTGTTTCAATGTGCTTATCATTGATCTTAACGCCCTGCAAACGGTAAACCTCTTGCACTTCGTTAACAATGTAGTTAGCAACATGAGTCACACCACGTAGGCGTAAGATGTCATGTGGTGATTCAGGACCATCGGCGATAACTTCACCTTTAGACACTTGCTCACCTTCAAACACGTTAAGTTGACGCCACTTAGGAATCATTTCTTCGTAATGATCGCCTTCAGCAGGTGTAATAACTAAACGTTTCTTACCTTTAGTTTCCTTACCGAAGCTAATAGTACCTGTGATTTCAGCTAAGATAGCTGGATCTTTTGGCTTACGTGCTTCAAATAAGTCGGCTACGCGTGGTAGACCACCCGTGATATCACGAGTTTTCGAACCTTCTTGCGGAATACGTGCAAGTACGTCACCTGGGTTTGCTGTAACGCCATCTGTCACTTCAATCGTAGTGAATGAAGGTAGACGTGTTTCTTGCAAGCCGCGCTCTTCACTTTCGATGATAAGCTTAGGCTCTTTCGCATTTACTTTAGCAAGGTCTTTAACAACTACACGGGTTAAGCCGGTTAGTTCATCAGTTTGTGCTTCAGTATTCGAGTCATCAACATCGCTGAACGAGATTTTTGACTTATGCTCAAGAACGATTGGGTGACTATGCGGGTCCCAAGTAGCAACGATGTCGTTACCTTGAACTTCTGCATTGTCTTGTACTGTTAGTACCGCACCGTAAGGTACTTTATAACGCTCTTTTTCACGACCGAAGCTATCAATGATAGTGATTTCAGTTGAACGTGAAGTAATTACAATCTTACCGTCGGTATTAAGTACATACTTAGCGTTATGTAGTTTTAACGTACCGTCAGTTTTAACTTGTACATTGTTTTCAGCTGATGCTCTTGATGCCGCACCACCGATGTGGAATGTACGCATCGTAAGCTGTGTACCCGGCTCACCGATTGATTGTGCCGCGATAACACCTACTGATTCACCTGCGTTGATGATATGACCACGTGCAAGGTCACGACCATAACACTTAGCACATACACCAAAGTCGTTATCACAGGTGATAACAGAACGTACGCGAACTTCATCTACTGAGTGCTCTTCTAAGAGGTCACACAGTTTTTCATCAAGCATAACGTTACGCTCTACTAATACAGTGTCTGTATTAGGAATAAGCACAGGCTCAGCGACAACACGACCTAATACACGTTCACGAAGCGCTTCTACAACGTCACCACCTTCAATAAGCGGTTTCATTGTTAAGCCATCTTCTGTGCCACAGTCGTCTTCGTTGATTACCAAATCTTGTGCAACGTCTACTAGACGACGCGTTAAGTAACCTGAGTTAGCTGTTTTAAGTGCTGTATCGGCAAGACCTTTACGCGCACCGTGCGTTGAGATGAAGTACTGTAGTACGTTTAGACCTTCACGGAAGTTAGCCGTGATTGGCGTCTCGATGATTGAACCATCTGGACGTGCCATTAGACCACGCATACCTGCTAGCTGACGGATCTGAGCGGCACTACCACGAGCACCTGAGTCGGCCATCATAAACACTGAGTTAAATGACGGTTGCTCTTCTTCTTCACCTTTAGCATTGATAACCGTGTCTTTTGACAAGTTGGCCATCATTTCACGTGATAAGTTTTCATTTACACGTGACCAGATATCGATAACTTTATTGTACTTTTCACCAGCCGTTACAAGACCTGATTGGAATTGTTGGTTGATTTCAGTTACTTCAGCTTCCGCTGATTCAATGATTGATGCTTTAACTGGTGGGATAACTAAGTCATCGATACCAATTGAAACACCTGACTTCATTGCGTAGTGGAAACCGGTGTACATAACTTGGTCAGCAAACACAACTGTGTCTTTAAGACCTAGACGACGGTAACACTCGTTTAATAAGCCAGAAATCTGCTTTTTACCTAATGCTTGGTTGATTGACTCAAACGGCATGCCTTTAGGTAAAATTAAAGACAGAATTGCACGACCAACAGTTGTGTCGATAAGCGTTACAGTGTCTTCAACAACACCTGCTTCGTTAGTGATTGACTGACTAATACGCACTTTAACGCGCGCGTGAAGTTCTGCGTTACCACTACGGTATGCTTTTTCTGCTTCTTTAGGATCTTTAAATACAATGCCTTCGCCTTTCGCATTAATGCGATCGCGCGTCATGTAGTAAAGACCTAATACAACATCCTGTGAAGGAACGATGATTGGCTCACCATTCGCTGGAGATAGAATGTTGTTAGTAGACATCATTAGTGCACGAGCTTCTAACTGAGCTTCAAGCGTTAACGGTACGTGTACCGCCATTTGGTCACCATCGAAGTCGGCGTTGTAAGCCGCACATACTAATGGGTGTAAATGGATTGCTTTACCTTCAATTAGTACAGGTTCGAACGCTTGGATACCTAAACGGTGAAGTGTAGGTGCACGGTTAAGTAATACTGGGTGTTCACGAATTACTTCGTCTAGTACATCCCATACTTCCGCTACTTCGCGCTCTACCATTTTCTTAGCAGCTTTGATTGTCGTAGCCATGCCGCGACGCTCTAATTTGCCATAAATAAATGGTTTGAATAGCTCAAGTGCCATCTTCTTAGGAAGACCACATTGGTGAAGCTTAAGTGTAGGACCAACCGTGATTACAGAACGGCCAGAGTAATCTACACGCTTACCAAGTAAGTTCTGACGGAAACGACCTTGCTTACCCTTGATCATATCAGCAAGAGATTTAAGCGGACGCTTGTTAGAACCTGTAATTGCACGACCACGACGACCGTTATCAAGTAGCGCATCTACCGCTTCTTGTAACATACGTTTTTCGTTGCGTACGATAATATCTGGTGCAGCTAAATCTAATAGACGTTTAAGACGGTTATTACGGTTAATCACACGACGGTAAAGGTCATTTAGATCAGATGTCGCAAAACGACCACCGTCTAGTGGTACTAATGGACGTAGATCAGGTGGCAATACTGGAAGTACTGTCATGATCATCCACTCAGGGTTATTACCTGATTGGTGGAACGATTCCATTAACTTAAGACGCTTAGTGATCTTCTTACGCTTAGTTTCAGAGTTAATTGTTGGTAACTCTTCACGCATTTCTGCAATTAGTTGGCCAAGATCAAGTTCACGAAGCAAGTCTAATACTGCTTCTGCACCCATCTTCGCTTCAAACTCATCACCGTGCTCTTCAAGTGCATCTAGGTATTCTTCTTCACCTAATAATTGACCACGCTCAAGCGTTGTCATACCAGGCTCAGTTACTACGAATGACTCGAAGTAAAGAACACGTTCAATATCACGAAGTGTCATATCAAGCATTAAGCCAATACGAGACGGTAATGATTTTAAAAACCATATATGTGCTACTGGGCTCGCAAGGTCGATATGACCCATACGATCACGACGCACTTTTGTAAGTGTAACTTCAACGCCACACTTCTCACAGATCACACCACGGTGTTTAAGGCGTTTATATTTACCACATAAACACTCATAATCTTTCACTGGGCCGAAAATACGGGCACAGAATAAGCCATCGCGCTCAGGCTTGAAAGTACGGTAGTTAATAGTCTCAGGTTTCTTTACTTCACCGTATGACCATGAACGAACCATGTCTGGTGAAGCAAGACCAATGCGAATTGCATCGAATTCTTCGGTCTTATTTTGTTGCTTCAGAAACTTAAGTAAGTCTTTCACCTTAGCTCTCCTGTCGGAGTTAATCTTGAGGGCGGATAACCTCGCCCCTACATTCTATTCAGCCGTAACAGATGCTGCAGGATTAACTGCAGCATCTAATTGGCTTAATTTTCTTCCAACTCGATGTTGATACCCAATGAGCGGATTTCTTTCAACAATACGTTGAACGATTCTGGCATACCTGGTTCCATCTTATGGTTACCATCAACGATGTTTTTATACATCTTAGTACGACCATTCACGTCATCCGATTTCACTGTTAGCATTTCTTGTAGCGTGTAAGCAGCACCGTAAGCTTCAAGTGCCCATACTTCCATCTCACCAAAACGCTGGCCACCGAACTGTGCTTTACCACCCAGCGGCTGCTGAGTAACAAGGCTGTAAGAACCAGTTGAACGCGCGTGCATCTTATCGTCAACCAAGTGGTTAAGTTTAAGCATGTACATGTAACCAACAGTTACTTGACGTTCAAACTGATCGCCAGTACGGCCATCATAGAGTGTAACCTGACCACTTCTTGGGTAGCCACCAAGCTCTAGCATGTCTTTGATTTCGTCTTCTTTAGCGCCATCAAATGCCGGAGTTGCGATTGGTAAACCACCTTTTAAGTTTTCAGCCAGACGACGAATTTCATCATCAGAGAAGCTAGCAATATCTACTTCTTGACGAGATTCACCGATTTCGTAAGCTTGCTTGATGAATTCACGTAGCTCATGCAGCTCACGTTGTTCCTTCATCATTTCCTCTAAGCGCTCACCAATACCACGTGCAGCTAGACCCATATGTGTTTCAAGGATCTGACCGATGTTCATACGTGATGGTACACCTAGTGGGTTTAGTACGATATCTACCGTACGACCTTTATCATCGTATGGCATATCTTCTACTGGTACGATAGTCGAGATAACACCTTTGTTACCGTGACGGCCCGCCATTTTATCACCCGGTTGGATACGACGTTTAACAGCTAGGTATACTTTAACAATCTTAAGTACGCCTGGTGCTAAGTCATCACCTTGAGTAATTTTACGACGTTTGTTTTCAAACTTCTTATCGTATTCAGCTTTAAGCTCATCGTACTGTGCAGCTAGTTGCTCAAGTTCAGCTTGCTTGTCTTCTTCTGCAAGGCTTTGAGTAAGTAGCTTTTCAGCATTTAGTGACGCTAAGTTGTTTTCATCGAAGCCTGCTGCTGCAAGTAACTTGCGAGCACGGTCTAGTACACCAGCTTCTAGAATACGGAACTCTTCGTTGAAGTCTTTCTTCGCTTCGCGAAGCTGCATATCTTCAACTTCTAACGCACGCTTATCTTTTTCAACACCATCACGGGTGAAAACTTGTACGTCAATTACAGTACCAGTTACAGAGTTTGGTACACGTAAAGAGCTGTCTTTAACGTCAGACGCTTTTTCACCGAAGATAGCACGCAGTAGCTTCTCTTCAGGTGTTAATTGCGTCTCGCCTTTCGGAGTCACTTTACCTACTAGGATATCGCCGCCTTTAACTTCAGCACCAATATAAACAACGCCTGATTCATCAAGCTTGCCTAGCGCAGACTCACCCACATTCGGGATATCTGCAGTGATCTCTTCAGGACCTAATTTAGTATCACGGGCAACACACTGTAGTTCTTGAATGTGGATAGTCGTTAGACGATCTTCTTCAACTACGCGCTCTGATAGTAAGATTGAATCCTCGAAGTTATAACCGTTCCATGGCATGAATGCCACACGCAGGTTTTGACCAAGGGCTAAGTCACCTAAGTCAGTCGAAGGACCATCTGCTAAAACGTCGCCACGAGTAACCGGTTCACCAACCATGCACGTTGGTTTTTGGTTAATACATGTATTTTGGTTAGAACGTGTGTATTTAGTAAGGTTGTAAATGTCGATGCCCGCTTCACCAGGAATACGCTCATCGTCATGTACGTTTACAACGATGCGACTTGCATCGGCGTACATTACTTCACCACCACGTTTAGCAACAATAGTTACACCAGAGTCTTTCGCTAGTGTTAACTCAATACCTGTACCTACTAACGGCTTATCCGCTTTCAATGTTGGTACTGCTTGACGTTGCATGTTTGAACCCATCAATGCACGGTTAGCATCATCGTGTTCTAAGAACGGGATAAGTGCTGCCGCTACAGAGATCACCTGTTGTGGTGATACATCCATATATTGCTGATCCATGCGACCCATAAAGGTTGATTCACCTTTGTGACGACACGGAATAAGTTCATCAACAAATTCATTGGTTTCAGTTAAGTTTGAGTTCGCCTGTGCGATAACAAACTGACCTTCTTCAATGGCTGATAAATAATCAACTTCATCAGTTACAACACCGTCTACCACTTTACGGTAAGGTGTTTCTAAGAAACCGTAATCATTTGTACGTGCGTACGTAGATAACGAGTTAATTAGACCGATGTTTGGACCCTCAGGCGTCTCGATTGGACATACGCGACCATAGTGAGTTACGTGAACGTCACGTACTTCAAAGCCAGCGCGCTCACGCGTAAGACCACCCGGGCCTAATGCAGAAATACGACGCTTGTGCGTTACTTCTGATAGCGGGTTATTTTGGTCCATAAACTGTGATAACTGAGACGAGCCGAAGAACTCTTTAACTGCTGCCGAAATAGGCTTAGCGTTAATAAGGTCTTGTGGCATGATCGCGTCAAGGTCACCTAAGCTTAAACGCTCACGTACAGCACGTTCTACACGTACTAGACCAACACGGAATTGGTTCTCAGCCATTTCGCCAACACTACGGATACGACGGTTGCCTAAGTGGTCAATATCATCAACATCGCCTTGACCGTTACGAATAGCAATTAATACTTTCATAACAGCTACGATGTCTTCTTTGCTTAATGTGCCTGGGCCTGTGTCAGTATCATAACCAACACGGCTATTGAACTTCATACGACCTACAGTAGATAAGTCATAACGTTCTTCTGAGAAGAATAAGTTCTCAAATAAGGCTTCAGCCGCGTCTTTCGTCGGTGGCTCGCCTGGGCGCATCATGCGATAAATTTCTACTAATGCTTCTAAACGGTTGCTTGACGAGTCAATATTCAATGTATTTGACATGTAAGCGCCGCTGTCCACTTCATTGATGTATAACGTATCAATTTTAGTGTGACCTGCTTTAACCAATTCAGCCATCAACTCTAGTGATAGCTCGTCATTAGCGTTTGCAATAACTTCACCTGTTGATTCATCAACATAGTTTTTAGCTACAATACGGCCAATGATGTACTCATGTGGTACTTCTAATTGATTAATGCCTTTTTTCTCGATGCTCTTGATGTGGCGTGCCGTAATACGACGACCGCTTTCAACAAGTACTTCACCGTCTTCGCCTTTGATATCAAAAGCGGCAGTTTCACCACGTAAACGTGAAGGCACAAGCTCCATAAGAACTTTACCGTCAGTTACTTCAAACGCAGTGGTGTCGAAGAACATATCTAAGATTTCTTCGCTAGAGTACTCAAGTGCACGTAAGATAATAGACGCCGGTAATTTACGACGACGGTCTATACGTACATATAAGTTATCTTTTGCATCAAATTCGAAGTCTAACCATGAACCACGGTAAGGAATAACGCGTGCGTTATATAATACTTTACCCGATGAATGGGTTTTACCGCGGTCGTTATCAAAGAATACACCAGGGCTACGGTGTAGCTGAGAAACGATAACACGCTCTGTACCATTGATTACAAAAGTACCGGTATCAGTCATGAGCGGAATTTCGCCCATGTAAACTTCTTGCTCTTTAATGTCTTTAACTGTGCCTGGAGCTTCTTTGTCCATAACTACAAGACGCAGTTTCACGCGAAGTGGAGCAGAATAAGTCACACCGCGAATTTGACATTCTTTTACATCGAATACTGGCTCACCAATACGATAACTTACGTATTGAAGCTCAGAATTTCCCGAGTAGCTTTTAATAGGGAACACAGAACGGAAGGCTGCTTCCAAACCATGATCGCCATCAGCGTCTGGGACTAAGAATTTTTTAAACGATTCTAACTGTGTTGACAGTAAGAAAGGTATATCCAAAACTTGTGGACGTTTACCAAAATCCTTACGGATACGTTTCTTTTCAGAATAAGAGTAAGCCATGGGGTTCCTCAGCTTGCTGATCTTTGACCCGACCTGTTCTTGTAAGAACAGACTTAACTGGCATCTATGCCAAGATTTACAACATTTAATTGTTGTTCTAATCAACTCCGCCTTAGCAACACTAGCAAACTATAAAGCGTTGAAAGTAAAGAGAAAATTAGATTTCATTTGAGCTACAGGAATACATAACTCTATAGCGCAAAAAGGCCGGTGATTAAATAATCACCAGCCCTTGCCTGATTACTCAGGCAGCGAACCTAGCGTGAGCTAGATTACTTAACCTCAACTTCAGCACCAGCTTCAGTAAGGTCTTTTTGAAGTGCTTCAGCTTCTTCTTTAGATACACCTTCTTTGATAGGTGCAGGAGCAGCTTCAACAAGCGCTTTCGCTTCTTTAAGGCCTAGGCCAGTTGCGCTACGTACAGCTTTGATTGCCGCAACCTTGTTAGCGCCAGCGCCAGTAAGGATTACGTCAAATTCAGTTTTCTCTTCAGCAGCTTCAGCAGCAGGACCTGCTACCATAGCAGCTGCAGCAGTTACGCCGAATTTTTCTTCCATTGCTTCAACAAGAGCAACAACGTCCATTACTGACATTTCAGCAATTGCGTCAAGGATTTGGTCTTTAGTTACAGACATTACAAATTTCCTAATAATTAACGGACTCTAGGTCCAAATAAATTTTACACCGAAAGGGAGGTTAAACAGCTTAAAATTAAGCAGCTTGCTCTTCTTTCTGTACACGTACTGCTTCAATTGTTTTACACAATTTGCCAGCAGACGCTTCTTTCATAGCGCTCATTAAGCGTGCAACAGCTTCATCGTATGTAGGTAATGTAGCAAGCATTGCTGCATCTACAACATTTCCTTCAAAAGCGGCCGTTTTAACTTCGAATTTCTCATTCTTTTTCGCGAAATCTGAGAAGATACGCGCAGCAGCACCTGGGTGCTCTGATGAGAAAGCGATTAAGCTTGGACCAACTAACGAATCAGATAGGCATTCAAATTCAGTACCTTCAACAGCACGTTTTGCTAAAGTGTTACGAACAACTTTCATCCATACACCAGCTTCACGAGCTTCTTTACGAAGGGCTGTAATTGCGCCTACTGCTACACCACGAGAATCTGCAACAACTGCAGAAAGAGCACCATTGGCTGCTTCGTTGACTTCAGCAACAATTGCTTTTTTGCCTTGAAGATTTAAAGCCATGGGTGTTACTCCTGGTTTAATGGGTCACCGACACTCGGCTTCCCTGTTTTACTCTTCCCTATCAACAAACTGATAGAGATGCTTTTTACGGCGAGAGCCAGAAGAGATTAGGAAAAATCTATCTGGGGATTCACACCGTCTACGTAGGTAATATTAAGGCCGAAGCCGCCTACGGTCTTGGACGGAAGCCCAATTTATCGCATCACTCAAGAGCTTAGCGAAATTATGGACTTCAACCCGAATTCTTTACTTGTTAAACAATAAATTATTCAACAAAATGGCGCAAAATTATAGTACAAATTTCACGCCATGTAAACACTTATTAAGCTACAGTTGTGCTTAATGTGTTTTGGTCAACAGCAACACCTGCGCCCATTGTTGTAGAGATGGTTACTTTCTTAACGTAAACACCTTTAGCTTGAGAAGGTTTAGCCTTCTTAAGCGCAACAATTAGAGCTTCAAGGTTTTGTTGAAGTTGCTCAGCAGTGAAATCAACCTTACCGATAGTAGTATGGATGATACCATTTTTGTCATTACGGTAACGTACTTGACCTGCTTTCGCATTTTTAACTGCTTCTGCAACGTTAGGTGTTACAGTACCAGTTTTAGGGTTAGGCATAAGACCACGTGGACCTAAGATTTGACCTAGTTGACCAACAACACGCATAGCGTCTGGTGATGCAACAACAACGTCAAAATCCATCTCGCCTTTCTTAACTAGTTCAGCAAGATCTTCCATGCCTACTAATTCAGCACCGGCTTCTTTTGCAGCTTCTGCATTAGCGCCTTGAGTGAATACAGCAACACGAACATCACGGCCAGTACCGTTAGGTAGTACAGTTGCACCACGAACGTTCTGGTCAGATTTACGAGCGTCAATACCAAGGTTAACAGCAACGTCAACACTTTCTACGAATTTAGCTGTCGCTAACTCTTTTAAAAGAGCAACTGCTTCATTGATTTCGTAATCTTTAGTTACTTCCACTTTTTCGCGGATAGTACGCATACGTTTAGTTAATTTAGCCATTTCTTAGTCCTCTACGTTCAAGCCCATCGCACGCGCAGAACCTGCGATAGTGCGAACCGCAGCGTCCATATCAGCCGCTGTAAGGTCAGCTCGTTTTGTCTCAACGATCTCTTCAAGTTGAGCACGAGTTACTGTGCCTACTTTTTCAGTGTTAGGACGGCCTGAGCCTGATTTGATACCAGCAGCTTTCTTAAGTAAGTAAGCAGCAGGTGGCGTTTTCATATCGAACGTAAATGAACGGTCACCGTAAACAGAGATCACTACAGGAACTGGAGCGCCTTTTTCGATAGACTCTGTACGCGCGTTAAACGCTTTACAGAATTCCATGATGTTTACACCGTGTTGACCTAGTGCAGGACCTACTGGAGGACTAGGATTAGCCATACCAGCGGCAACTTGTAGCTTGATTAAAGCTTCAACTTTTTTAGCCATTATAAATACCTCATTTGGTGGGTCTTAGCCTTGTGCGCGCGAGGACGCGTACTCTAACGGCTTCCCAGTTTAAAAATTGGTTTCGTACTTTTTGCTAGCAAAAATAAATTTTTGCCTTAATACAAAAAGGCCGCTGATTATAAGTTAATCAGCGGCCTTTTTCAAGCTTCGTGCCAAAATTTAAGTAAATAATGGCGAAGCTTTTTTAATCAATTACTTATCTTGTTCAACTTGACCAAATTCAAGTTCAACCGGTGTAGAACGACCGAAAATAAGTACCGACACTTTTACGCGGCTCTTTTCGTAGTCAACTTCTTCAACAACACCGCTAAAGTCAGCAAATGGACCATCAGTAACACGAACAACCTCACCTGGCTCAAATAATGTAGCTGGTTTAGGTGCTTCAGCGTTCTCTTGTAAGCGGTTAAGAATGCGTTCTGCTTCTTTAGAACTAATAGGCGCTGGACGGTCAGAAGTACCGCCAATAAAGCCCATTACACGTTCAGTGCTGTTCACTAAGTGCCAGCTTGCATCGTTCATGTCCATTTGTACTAGTACGTAACCTGGGAAGAATTTACGCTCAGATTTACGCTTTTGACCTGCGCGCATCTCAACCACTTCTTCTGTTGGTACTAATATTTCACCAAAGCTCTCTTCAAGACCTTCAATTTTAATGTGCTCTGATAACGTTTGCGCTACACGCTTTTCGTAACCAGAGAATGCTTGTACAACGTACCAGCGTAATTTAATTTCTTTGTTCTCATCCGACATGGGATCAGATCTCCAATCCAGTTAAAAAGCCTACAGCGCGGAATAAAATGCCATCTAATCCCCAAAGGATAAGCGCCATAATCACTGTTGCAACCATTACGATTAATGTCGTGTGGGTAGTTTCTTGACGCGTTGGCCAAACAACTTTACGTACTTCAATGCGTGCTTCTTTAGCAAATGCTAAAAAGTCACGGCCTTTAGCGGTTTGCGAGGCAATACCTAAACCTGCTGCTATAGCAACCACAACGCCAATTGCACGTAGTAATACAGACTGATCTGCAAACATGTGATTACCAACAACTGCGCCTGCAAGTAGCGCGATTGCTACTAACCACTTTACCGACTCCATCGCACTTGATGGTGTTTCTACATTCGTGCTCATAATATTATTACCTTAACTACAGACACAACAACCCTACACAACGGCAGGGTTAATCCATTAAAATCTAAACTTAAAAACAGACTTATTTAAACCGATTTTTAACCCCAGACTTACTCAATTTATGAGTAAAAATGGCAGGGGCGGAGAGATTCGAACTCCCAACCGTCGGTTTTGGAGACCGCTGTTCTACCAATTGGAACTACGCCCCTGCAAAGTGGATGCCTATTATACTTACGCAAATCATTAACACAAGCCTAAAAGATACCCACATATGAAAATCTAATTAATTAATTCCATTATTATTTCGTATGCCAATCATTTACTCTCTTGTATAAGGGCATAGTGCTTAATTTAATGGTTATTTTTCTAATACTTTATACACATCACTAAGTAAGCTTGATGCGCCAAACCTAAATGTAGCGGCTTGTAAGTAGTCATCGCCCATTATTGAACGTGTTAATGCTAAATACTCCTTTGCATCGGCGACTGTTTTAACACCGCCGGCGGCTTTAAAACCAACAACCTTACCCGATTGCTTAATAGCATTGAGCATCACGTTTGTTGCGTTAAGCGTTGCATTTATTGCTACTTTACCTGTGCTGGTTTTTACAAAATCAGCTCCGCCTTGAATCGCTAAGTTTGTTGCTTTAGTGATTAACTCTGCAGTTTTGAGCTCGCCACTTTCTATAATTACTTTTAATTGCGCTTTTGTACCACAAGCTTTTTTACTTTGAGTTACATACTCAAGCACTTTAGAGTCCTCACCGGCAATAAGTGCTTTATAGGGTATAACTAAATCTATTTCATCCGCGCCGCGCTCAATAGCTATTAGCGTTTCGTTTATCACATCGCTCAATGGCGCATCACCACTTGGAAAATTTGTAACCGTTGCTACTTTTACATGGTTAAGCTCACGCGCAGCCAATGCTATTTTTGCATCATCTACAAAATTACTGTAAACGCATACTGCAGCAGGCGTGCCCAATTTAGGGTTAATACTATTTACAAGCTGCTGAATATCGTTTGAAGTATCAGCTGTATTTAGGCTGGTTAGGTCCATTAACGAAACCGCTAAGTGTGCATCGTTGTGTTGTACAGTCATACGTAATCCCTTTAAGTAGGCGATAAATTAGGTTTAGCATCATAGTAACAAATTAACGTAATCTCGCTATAGCTCATAACCAAACACTATAAGCACATTATTTTGCGTGTAACTCGTCTTAATCCCAGATAAATTAAGCCTTAAACCTAAAACGACCACCTATTATAACTTTTGGTTATATAAACTTGGTTTTAATTATTTTTTACTTACCAGTACGCGCTATATTCTGCCAACTGCTCAATAGCGTTTTATTTTAGATTTTACTTAGAGGTGTTAACCACGTGCAGTATTTACCTATCTTTACCAAACTCGACAACAAACCTGTGCTGGTTGTTGGCGGTGGAGAGGTCGCATTACGCAAATGTCGCGCGTTTTTAAAAGCCCGCGCAAATGTAACCTTAGTGGCACCTTGGTTTTGTGATGAACTAAAAGAGCATGCACACAACAATGAAGTAACGCTTATTGATGCCTATTTTGATGAGTCACACCTTGATGGCAAAATGCTAGTTATAGCAGCCACAGACTTAGACGAAGTAAACAACACTGTATTTGAGCTGGCAAACGCACGTAATGTATTTGTGAATGTGGTTGATGACCAACCAAAATGTACGTTTATATTCCCATCAATTGTAGATCGCGACCCAATAACCATTGCTATATCAAGTGCAGGCACCGCGCCAGTACTTGCTCGACGACTACGTGAAAAGCTCGAAACGTTAATTCCACAACACATTGGCCCACTGGCTACTTTAGTTGGCAGCTTTAGAGACAAAGTAAAACAGCGCTTTAAGCACTTTGCTGATCGCCGCCAATTTTGGGAAGGCGTGTTTGATTCATCAGTCGTAAGCAAAGTGCAAACCGGTAATACCGATGCAGCACAAGCGCAGCTAGAGCAAATGCTTGATGCCAAAGCTGAGCCTGAAGGTGAAGTATACATAGTAGGTGCAGGCCCTGGCGACCCTGAGCTTTTAACACTTAAAGCACTGCAACTAATGCAGCAAGCCGATGTTGTTGTATACGACTATTTAGTGTCTGATGAAATTATGGAATTAGTACGCCGTGATGCCGATTTAGTCTGCGTAGGCAAGCGTATGGGCGATCACAGTGTAGCGCAAGAAGATACCAACCAAATGCTGGTTGATTTTGCCAAGCAAGGTAAAAAAGTATGCCGCATTAAAGGTGGCGACCCCTTTATTTACGGCCGTGGTGGTGAAGAAGTACAAGTACTGGCTGCCAATAACGTTAATTATCAAATAGTGCCAGGTATAACTGCCGCCGCTGGCTGTAGCGCGTATGCGGGTATTCCGCTTACTCACCGCGACCACGCACAAGCCATCCAGTTTGTAACAGGGCATTGTAAAAAAGATGGCCAAGAACTCGATTGGCAATCGCTTGCTAAAGCGCATCAAACTTTAGCTATTTATATGGGCGTTATTAAATCGCCCCATATACAGGCTCAGCTTTTAAAACATGGCCGCAGCGCTAACACGCCAGTTGCCATAATCGAAAACGGCACCCGTAAAAACCAGCGTGTTGTTACGGGGCAATTAGGTGAACTTGCAGATTTAATAGAGCGCAACCGTGTTGTATCGCCAGCACTACTTATTATTGGCGAAGTAGCCGCCCTGCACTCGCAGCTTGCGTGGTTTGGCCAAAACGAGCAAACCAGTAGCTTTGCACAGCCGCTAACCGGCGTAGCAAATACATAATTATATTTTACTTAATCACTTTTAATCATTTTAGTAGGACGACTAACAATGGCTTTAACTCACCTTCAGCAACTTGAAGCTGAAAGTATCAAAATCATGCGCGAAGTCGCCGCTGAGTTTGAGAACCCAGTAATGCTTTACTCAATTGGTAAAGATTCGTCGGTACTTTTGCACTTAGCGCGTAAAGCATTTTACCCTGCAAAAATTCCGTTTCCGTTATTACACGTAGACACCAACTGGAAGTTTCGTGAAATGATTGAATTTCGCGACCGCATTGCAAAAGAATACGGCTTTGACCTAATTGTGCATAAAAATCCTGAAGGGCTAGAAATGAACATCAGCCCGTTTACACATGGCTCAGGTAAGCATACCGACATAATGAAAACTCAAGGCTTAAAGCAAGCGCTAGATAAATACGGCTTTGATGCTGCATTTGGTGGCGCACGCCGCGATGAAGAAAAGTCTCGTGCTAAAGAGCGTGTTTACTCGTTCCGCGATAAACACCACCGTTGGGACCCTAAAAACCAACGCCCAGAGCTTTGGAATACCTATAACAGCCAAGTTAACCCAGGTGAGAGCATTCGTGTATTCCCACTATCTAACTGGACTGAGCTTGATATTTGGCAATACATTTACCAAGAAAACATCGAAATGGTTCCGCTTTATTTAGCGAAAGAGCGCCCAGTAGTAGAGCGCGATGGCACCCTAATAATGGTTGACGATGAGCGCATGCCACTTGCTGAGGGTGAAGTACCACAAATGAAGTCGGTACGTTTTCGTACTTTAGGCTGTTACCCGCTTACCGGTGCAGTTGAATCAACCGCTAGCAACCTAACAGAAATTATTGAAGAAATGCTGTTATCTACGTCATCTGAACGTGAAGGCCGTGTAATCGATCACGACTCAGCAGGCTCAATGGAGAAGAAAAAACGTGAGGGGTATTTCTAATGTCTACCAATACTAACGACACCATTAACGAAGTAAAAGAAATTGGCATAGACGCCTACCTAGCACGCCAACAAGACAAAAGCTTATTACGAATGCTTACCTGTGGCAGCGTAGACGACGGCAAATCAACACTGATTGGCCGCCTTTTGCACGACAGCCACCAAATTTATGAAGATCAGCTAGCAGCGCTTCATAAAGATAACGAAAAAGTAGGTAACGCAGGCGAAGAACTCGACTTAGCGCTACTCGTAGATGGCCTGCAAGCTGAGCGCGAGCAAGGCATTACTATTGACGTAGCGTACCGTTATTTTTCAACCGCTAAGCGTAAATTTATTATTGCCGACACCCCAGGGCACGAGCAATACACACGCAACATGGTAACGGGCGCATCAACAAGCGATGTAGCCATTATTTTGGTTGATGCTCGCTACGGTGTGCAAGTACAAACTAAGCGCCATAGCTTTATTTGTGACTCGCTCGGTATTAAACAGTTTGTGGTAGCGATTAATAAAATGGATATCGTTGATTTTGACGAAACCGTTTATGAAAAAATCAAAGCCGATTACCTTAAATTTGCTGAGCAACTTAACGTAACAAATATTAAGTTTGTGCCTATGTCGGCGCTTAAAGGCGATAACGTAGTAACACGCTCTGCGCATACGCCTTATTACACCGACAAGCCATTGCTTGAGCTTTTAGAAGACTCACCAGCGGCAGAAACCGATACCGGTTTTGAAGCACGCTTACCTGTGCAGTACGTGGTACGCCCTAACTTAAACTTCCGTGGTTTTCAGGGCACGTTGGCATCAGGCAAGTTACACGTTGGCGATGCAGTAAAAGTATTACCGTCGGGTAAAACGTCAAACATTAAAGAAATAGTAACCTTTAATGGCAACCTAGATCATGCAGAAGCTGGCCAAGCAATTACCGTTACCCTTAATAGCGAAATAGATATTAGCCGCGGTGACGTAATAGTACCGGCAAGCTCAACGGCTACAGTAACTAACCTTATACAGGCAAAACTTGTGTGGATGCACGAAGCGCCGCTGGTACTAGGTAAAAGTTACAACATAAAACTAGGTAGCAAAAATACATCAGTCGTGGTTAAAAAGATTGACCACACTATTGATGTAAATACCCTAGAGCACGGCACAGCCGATTCACTGCAGCTAAACGAAATTGCCATTGTCACGCTTGAACTAAGCGAAACAATATTAGCTGACGAGTATCACAACAACCACGAAACTGGCTCATTTATCCTTATCGACCGCTTATCTAACTTAACGGTTGCAGCAGGTATGATTGAGCAAGTACTAAAAAGCGAAAAACAACAAAGCGATTTCAGCGACTTTGAAATTGAGTTTAATAGTTTAGTACGCAAGCACTTCCCACATTGGCAAGCGCTTGATATCTCAAAACTGTAAGTATAAAAAATGTCTGTTAGGAATATAAAAGCATGGTAGAGCAGCTGGTTTTAACAGGCATTATGCTTACCTTAGTTGGGTGCCTTTTTGGCACCCGCATTAATCCTGCATGGTTATTTGTAAGTGCTATTGGTACAGGTTATTTAACAGGCCTGATTGACCTTGAAAGCATGTTAGTAAACTACGCTAACCCGTCACTTATTACCTTAGTGTTATTGGTACTTGTTTCAATTGCGATTGAAAAAACCACTTTAATTCAAAAACTATCGCAATCACTATCTAAAGGAAACTTAGTAAAATCGGTTACCAAACTTGGCTTATCTACCGCCTTTTTGTCATCATTTACTAATAACACCGCGGTGGTTGCATCGCTTATTACCGCCATAAAAGACAACCCAAATCATTCCCCCTCAAAGCTACTGTTACCGCTGTCGTACACGGCTATATTAGGCGGCACCATCACACTTATTGGTACATCAACCAACTTAATTGTAAATGGCTTTGCGGTAGATGCAGGCATGGCGCCACTGGGCTTTTTTGATTTTACACTTGTAGGCATTGGCGCATTAAGTGTGGGCCTCATTACTATTTTAGTAATGCTCAAATACCTACCCGACAACGGCAAAAACGCGCAAGAAGTTATTCCCTTTTATTTAGAGGGAAAAGTGCAGGCTGGCTCTAAGCTTATTGGCCGCACCGTAGAAGAAAACGGTCTACGCGATTTAAAAGATTTATTCCTCGCCGAAATTATTCGCGGCGATGAGCGTATATACGCAGTAACACCTCAGCAAATTATTAGGCAAAACGACGTACTGCTGTTTGTAGGCGATATAAAGTCGGTGCCGCTACTTCAGCGTTTTGATGGCCTAAAAGTAGTGCACGACAACCACGAAAAAGACATAGAACACTTAGTAGAAGTAGTGGTAAGCCAATCCTCTAAGTTTATAGGTAAAACCGTAAAAGAAGGGCGCTTTAGAGAGCAGTTTCATGCCGCGGTTATTGCCATTCGCCGCGGGCACGACCGCTTACAAGGCGGCCTTGGGCAAGTGCAATTGCAAGCCGGCGATTCCTTAATACTCGCCCCAGGTAAAAGCTTTTATTCTTTGCCTAATTTAAACCGCGAATTTGTGTATATATCGGGGTTTGACTTACAAACCCACTTAAAACCTAAGCAATCTAATATTGTATTAGCAGGCTTTGCTGCTGTATTAGGGCTAAGTATTGTAGGTATAGTGCCGCTTGTTAAAGGCTTACTGGTATTATTAATTGGCTTACTGCTTAGCGGTACAGTTAAACTGAGTGAAGTAAAACGTCGCTTTCCAATTGAGCTACTCGCAGTCGTAGGCAGTGCCATAGGGCTTGCTAAATTAATGATAGAAACCGGGCTTGCCGGGCAAATATCAAGCGCCCTATTTATGGTTCTAGGTGATTTTGGCCCTTATGGCGCGTTTATCGCCATATTTTTAATGACCGTGTTATTCACCGAGCTTATTACTAATAATGCCGCAGCAGCACTTTCATTCCCTGTGGCTTACTCGCTAGCAGTGGGTTTTAATGTAGACCCACTCCCCTTTATTATGGCGGTAGCGTTTGGTGCATCGGCCAGTTTTATATCGCCGTTTGGGTATCAAACTAACCTTATGGTTTATAGTGCGGGTAACTACCACTTAAAAGATTACATAACAATGGGCTTGCCCCTTTCCATTATTTATTCAATCACGGTATTAACCTTGATCCCGCTGGTATTTCCGTTTTAATACTGGCGCTTAAAGTACAAGAGACTCACCACTATGGATGAAAATATTGTTTGGCATAACTACGCAACCACAAAAGCACAGCGTAGTGAGCAAAAAAAGCATAAACCGGCCATTTTATGGTTTACCGGTTTTTCAGGCTCTGGCAAAAGCACCGTAGCTAATGCACTAGAAGCGGCGCTTAACCAGCAAGGCGCGCACACCTACCTACTTGATGGCGACAACGTACGCCACGGCTTATGTAAAGACCTAGGCTTTAGCGACGAAGATCGCATTGAAAACATACGCCGCGTTGGCGAAACCGCTAAGCTCATGACCGATGCAGGCTTATTAGTGCTTACTGCGTTTATCTCGCCATTTAGAGCAGAGCGCGACATGGTGCGCAATTTAGTAGACGACGGCGAGTTTATTGAAGTATTTATAGATACCCCGCTTGATGTATGTGAAAGCCGCGACCCTAAAGGCTTATACAAAAAAGCCCGCGCAGGAGAGATAAAACACTTTACTGGCATCGACTCAAGCTACGAAATACCCAACAACCCAGAAATAATTTTAGATACCAGTAAAAACACCCTAGACCAATCGGTTACTCAACTGATAACGTATCTAAAACAAAAGCATATTATAGGTTAACCCCAATGAACCAAACCGAGCTACTAGAAGAAACCCTCATACTTGCCCGCAAAGCAGGCCAAGCCATAATGGGGATTTACGAAAAGGACTTTAACGTTGAATACAAAGCCGATGAAAGCCCAGTAACCGACGCCGATTTAGCAGCTCATAAAGTGATTGCGGCAGGGCTTAAACAGCTCACTCCCGACACACCTATACTCAGCGAAGAAAGCGCTGATATAAGCTGGGATATTCGCCAAACCTGGAAAAGCTACTGGTTAGTAGACCCCATCGACGGCACAAAAGAGTTTATAAAAAAGAACGGCGAATTTACCGTAAACATAGCCCTAATCGAAAACGGTAAACCCGTACTTGCTGTAGTTGATGCACCCGCGCTTGGCGTATCGTACTTAGCCAGTAACGACATTGGCGCGTTTAAAGACAAAGGCGATGAACGAATAGAGCTTAAAGTTACCACTAAGCCTAACAAAGGGTTAATACGTGTTGTAGGCAGCCGCTCGCACCCGTCACCTGATTTAGCCGAGTTTGTAAAACGCTTTGACGACGTTGAAATGGTCTCAAAAGGCAGCTCACTAAAATTATGTTTAGTGGCTGAGGGCAGCGCTGATATTTACCCGCGCTTAGGGCCTACTTGCGAATGGGATACAGGCGCAGGCCATGCAATCGCCGAAATAGCCGGCGCTAAAGTGACTAAACTTGATGGCAGCCCGCTTATTTACAACACTAAAGATGAATACTTGAATCCGTATTTTATTGTTTCGGCTTTAGAGGGATAAAAGCAGTTTTGAGTGGTTAGCTATCAGTTGTCAGCAAGACAAGTAATAGCTTTAGCTTATTGTTGAACAATTTTATTCAAATGCCATAGTTTGAATGTTAATTTTATAGCACCTTGATCTGAGTTAGGAGCTGAACCAAACTGCTTCTCGAATTTGCAATGAACAGCTTTTACAAGCGAACTAAGTTCAATACTATTATTTTGTTTTAGTTCATCAATAGCCATAAGAGCATAAACCCCATTTACAGAATCATTCTCTATAACCTCCTGAAATGAGACTGTTTTATAATTTTCATCATATCCTGCTATTCTCCCGTTTTGATATAACACTCTCGCGGCGTTCTTTGGGCAAGATTTCTTTCCACTTTCTAAACTTTGGCCACCTAAATCCTTATAGGTATTTATCCACGCTTTATTCCAAGGTTCATTATTTTTAACCTTTGCAATTGTTCCTTCAAGCCAATCATTCAGGTTTATCCCAAACATATCCCCACTCATGTAAGTCACTCCTAATTAGTGGCACTAATAGCTTCTTGTGAAAAGTAATACCTCCAAGTTTTGAGAGGCTTTTTTCAATCATTACGTGGGATATTCTCACTTTTCGAGCTTCTATTAATATCAAAGCGTGTAGGTTATTACCAATTATAAATATTATATCGGATACGCTGTTCGCTATGAAAACAGCCTACCTTGACTTTAAGACTTGGATGACGATATGACATTTTGGGTTTATTACTTAAGCGGCAAGCCTTGTTTTTAGTTTAGTACGAAAACAAAAAAAGAATGACCCATTCCAATTTGCTAAGGGTGGCTGTTTTAGTTTTATTACTAGATACTTGCCATTAATTGAACGCTTTTTAAAAGCGGTAACCTTTAACTATTTTGCTGGGCGATAAAAGCAAGCGAGTGCTGGTTGAATAAGTCAGGGCGCTCTACGTTACAAACATGGCCGCAATGGTGAATAGTTTGCAGTACGCTATTTTTATGGCGCTTTACCATTTCTTTAACAGGACCAAGGAACATATGATCTTCTTTACCCATAATATAAAGGATGGGTATATCAATGTCTTTTTCTTTGAAGTACTGCATTAAAGGGTTTACGTCCATGGCTAGTTTAAACCATTTTATAAACTCTTTTTGGCATAAGCGTTTTGCTTCACGAACAAACAAAAGTCGAGATTCTTTATGGCGCTTTTTTGGCATCATAATAAAAGCAAATAAGCGATACAGCCACATATAAGGCAATAAGTGTTTAAACGTATTGCCTAAATAAACCAAGGTATTACTGCGCGTATTAAACCGAGTAACCGCTCCACCTAGCACCATGCTAGAAACATATTGCGGCGCAATTTCAGCAATATTTCGAATAAGAATGGTGCCCAGTGAAATACCAACAAAGTGTGCGTTAGGGATGTTGTTATGATCTAGCACATCGATAATGTCTTTAGAGACCTTATTAAACGAGTAATTATTATCTACAAAGTTTTGCACTAAGTTATTTGATTTACCGTGACCACGAAGATCGAGCAGCAATACATTATATTCTTTTTTATAGGCTTTAAGTTGGCGAAACCAAATTGCCGAACTCCCCCCTGCACCATGAACAAATACAACCCATGTTTTACTGGTTTCGTGTGCAAAAGTAGTATGGAAAAGAATGTCTTTGCTCATTGCAGTTAGCAGCCTGTTTACTTCGTTTGGCATATTTAATAGCAGGAAGTATAACGGAGTTTAGAATAAATCTCTTATGAAGTTCTAAGCAATGGCGGCTACTTAACCGATTTTGTGAACAAACTTTGATATTAGTTGGAAGCAATAAAAATGGCTCCCTATTTTTACGTTATTAAAACCGCCTATCTTTGCTTTAGTGCTTGAATAACACTATGGGCGTGTTGGGTTTCGCTTCGCTCTACCCAACCTACAAACTGTGCTGGTTGAGGTATTTGTTTAATTTTACAGCGCTGTTTCGTATTCATGACACTTTTGCTGCAACGGCGTCTAATTAATTAGTCTACAAAACGCCTCAAAACATGAAAATTTTAGCTAAAAACTATATTCTTGCGCGCGATTATTATTTAAATAATGGATGAGCACACACATGACACCATCACAAGATGCAACGCTTTCAAATGCATCAACAACAGGTGAACACACACCTACTTCTAAATGGAATCTGCACGATACGCAGTGGACGTTAAGCCTTTTTGGTACCGCCGTTGGCGCGGGCATTTTATTTTTACCTATTAACATTGGTATAGGTGGTTTTTGGCCACTGATTATTATGGCGTGTTTAGCCTTTCCAATGACCTTTTTAGCGCACCGTGGTTTAGCCCGCTTTGTGTTGTCGTCTAAAAATAAAGATTCAGATTTTACCGATGTTGTTGAGGAGCACTTTGGTGTAACAGCAGGTAGGTTAATCTCTTTATTATACTTTTTATCTATATTCCCCATTTTGCTTATTTACGGCGTTGGTTTAACAAATACAGTTGATAGCTTTATGGTGAACCAAATGGGAGTGGAATCACCTTCTCGCGTGTTACTTTCGGGTGTATTAGTTGCAGGTATGATAAGCCTAATGATGGGCGGCGAGCGTTTAATGCTGCGTGCCTTTGCTATTTTGGTTTACCCATTGGTAGGTATTTTATTTTGCTTATCGATATATTTAATTCCGAGCTGGCAAATGCCAGATATGAGCTTTCCTGAGGCGGGCAGCTTTACTAAAACACTGTGGTTATCTATTCCTATTATTGTGTTTTCGTTTAGCCATGCGGCGGCTATTTCAAGCTTTGTGAACGTACAGCGTGGTCATTATGGCAATCAGGCCACCAATAAGGCTGAGGCTATTTTAAAGCGCACTAGCTTACTGCTTATTGTATTTGTACTGCTGTTTGTGTTTTCGTGCGTGCTTTCGCTTACTAGCGAGCAAATGGCTGCTGCTAAAGCGGCGAACGTATCGATTTTATCTTACCTTGCTAACATCACCAGTAATTCGTATATCGCGACCCTTGGACCGCTGGTTGCCTTTATTGCTATTACCTCATCGTTTTTAGGGCACTTTTTAGGAGCACGCGAAAGCTTTACCGGTTTGGTGACTAAGCAAACGAGCTTAAGCGCAAAAGTAGCCGACAAAATTGGCGTACTCATTATGTTTTTTGCTATTTGGTTTTGCGCGGTTAAAAATCCAAGCATTTTAGACATGATGGATCAGCTATCTGGCCCTATCATCGCGATGATTTTATTTATTATGCCTATGATTGCCGTGTACAAAGTGCCTGCGCTGAGTAAATACCGCAACCGTTTGAGTACCTTGTTTGTACTTGCTGTGGGCTCACTGGCCGTATGCGCGCTTATTTACAGCATGCTTAATTAGTAGCAATAATATTACCCCATAAAAAATGGCGCTCACTGAGCGCCATTTTTAATACAATTAAATTGCTTTTAAGCTAATTTATTCTGCGTCTGGTAGGTTACGACCGTAGAATATTTCCTGCATTTCACGGGTTAGTTTAGAGCGAATCTCTTCTTCTTCTTCATCCGATAACTCATCAGTAGAAAGGCCGAATAAATAGGTATTTAAGTCGGTTTCTTTTAACATCATTTTAGTGTGGAACAGGTTTTCTTGATACACGTTCACGTCCATCATTTGGTACGCTTCTTTGGTATCTTCTGTCATGAAGTTTTGAATCGAGTTAATAGCGTGATCAATGTAGTGTTTAACCCCGTTTACGTCGCGGGTAAAACCACGTACACGGTAGTCAATCGTTACTACGTCTGACTCTAGGCTATGAATTAAGAAGTTTAACGCTTTAAGTGGCGAAATAATGCCACAGGTAGATACTTCAATATCAGCACGGAATGTACAAATACCATCGTCAGGGTGCGCTTCTGGGTAGGTATGTACACAAATGTGGCTTTTATCTAGGTGCGCAACCACAGAGTCGGGTAATGGGCCTGGCGCTTCGTCAGCATCGTAATTTTGCTGCTCTTCTACCGGCTCTTCCGAAACCAAAATAGTTACACTTGCGCCTTGTGGTTCATAATCTTGGCGCGCCACATTTAAAATGTTAGCACCAATAATATCAACAACATCACCTAGTATGTCGGTTAGTCTATCTGCACTGTACTGCTCGTCGATATATTCAATATATTCTTTACGTTGTTGCTCGGTCTTTGCGTAGCAAATGTCGTAAATACTAAAGCTTAAACTTTTGGTTAAATTATTAAAGCCATGAAGTTTAAGTTTATCGAAGGGTTTGTTCATGATAAACCAACCTATAAATTAGTGAAATCTGCACCTGCAGAATGAAAAGTTCGCGGATTTTATACGAATTTTCCTCACGGAAAAAGCGTTATTTTACCTGATCTTGCACAACTTCGTGGCTGTGGGTAATTTCTACTGTTTTATCAAGCATTAAAGCAACAGAACAATACTTTTCAGCAGAAAGCGAAACCGCACGCGCAAGGTGTTTTTCCGAGACATTATTACCTGTAACAACAAAGTGTAAATTAATTTTAGTAAATACACGCGGCGCTGTTTCGGCGCGCTCTGAGCTTAGTTGTACTTGCACATCAGAAAAATCTTGTTTGGCTTTTTTTAAAATACTTACCACGTCAACCGACGAACAACACCCAACCGACATTAATACCATTTCCATTGGACTTGGTGCAGCGCTGTCGCTGCCGGCATCAAAAACGACATTGTGATTAGAATTAGAACGACCAATAAAGGTGTCGCCTTCAACCCATTTTACATTTGCTTGCATGTGTTTATCTCTAAAAAATTTTTGTTGATTGTATAACAATCTGCAACGATACGTGAGCGCTGAGATTAAATTTAGTGGTGTTATACCCATTCGCAATAATACTTAATCATTTTGCGGATTGATATTATTAATAAGGCGAGAAGTCATAGGAGCGCAGTCATTAGGTCATACTGCGCTGTGCTAACGGGTAACGTTAAGAGGTTTGTGTTACCGCATTATCAAATAGGTTTTTAATAAGCCCAGCAAACTCATCTATAAATGCGTGTTGTTCAACCGTAACGGGTTGTGAGGTAATGCTGCTTAGTACTTCTTGTAAGTCGTAAACAATACCGTCTACCTCGCGCACTATTTGGCTACGTTGTTCGGTATTAAGGTTGGTATGCTGCTCACAAATTAACATCACATTTTGCGCTATTACGTCTTCTATGAGTTCCATAACGGTTGGCGCACCGGGTTTGATTTCACCTGGCTTCTCAAATAACGCTAAATTTTGAGTTAGATACATGATCAGGTCATCGTACCCTTGCCTGTCTAAAACCATTGTGATTTTCACCTTTGAATAACTAATTGCATAGATTTAAGCAGAAAGTGCTGCTAATTACTAGCTTTGCGCGATACCAATACAAAAAAAGCAGCCTAAGCTGCTTTTCTCATTCTTTATAACTATAAATAGAATAGTAATTAATCTATTTTTAAGCCTGGGCTTAGTGTTGCTGGCATCGTTACTTTTTCAAGTTCTACCGATGCTACAGGGTATGCACAGTAGTCGGCTGCGTAATACGCGCTTGCTCTGTGATTTCCTGATGCGCCAATACCACCAAATGGGGCTGCACTTGATGCGCCTGTAATTGGTCGGTTCCAGTTAACAATACCGGCACGAATACGGCGTAAAAAGTGATTGTAGTCGGCTTCGCTGTCGCTTAATAAACCTGCTGATAAACCAAAGCTGGTATCGTTTGCTTTATCAATTGCGTGGTCAAAGTCATCAAAGCGGAACACTTTTAATAACGGGCCAAAGTGCTCTTCATCTGGGAAGTCGCTAATTGCTGAACACTCAATAATACCCGGTGTTACAAAACCAGTATTGGCTGTGTGCTCAAGCTCTACTAGCACTTCACCGCCTAGTTCAACAAGCTCGTTTTGTGCTTTTACCATGCCGGCTGCAGCCGCAGATGAGATCATAGAGCCCATAAATGGCTGATCTTCATCATCGTAGTTGCCTACTTTAATCGCTTTAGTAGCCGTGATAAGGCTTGCTAAAATGTCATCGCCTTGCTGACCTTTAGGTAAAAATACTTTACGTGCACACGTACAACGCTGGCCGCTTGAAATAAACGCCGATTGAATAATATCGTGTACAGCGGCTTTAGTATCAGCCACATCTTTAATAATAAGTGGGTTATTACCACCCATTTCAAGCGCTAATATTTTACCTGGTTGACCCGCAAACTGCTCATGCAAAATATGACCAGTACGCGAAGAACCGGTAAAGAATAATCCATCAATGCCTTTATGAGCAGCAAGGGCTTTACCCGTTTCTACTTCACCTTGAACAAGGTTAATTACACCTGCAGGTAGACCAGCTTTTTCCCATAGTTTAAGCGTAAGCTCTGCCACCATTGGCGTAAGCTCAGATGGCTTAAATACCACAGTGTTACCGGCTAAAAGCGCTGGCACAATGTGGCCATTTGGTAAGTGCCCAGGGAAGTTATATGGGCCAAATACGGCAACTACACCATGTGGTTTATGGCGGATCATCGCACGCCCTACTGGCATAGCGTTTTCAACGTCGCCGGTGCGCTCTAAAAATGCTTTTTCTGAAATGGCAATCTTACCTACCATAGCACCTGCTTCTGTTCGCGTTTCCCACAGTGGCTTACCGGTTTCTTGGGCAATCGCAACAGCAAGCTCTTCGCTGTGCTCTTTAAGTGTTGCGGCAAAGGTTTTAACTATTTCTAAGCGCTCATTAAAGCTTTTATCTGCCCAGCTGTAAAATGCTTCGCGCGCCGAATTTACCGCGCTATCTACTTGCTCTGCAGTAGCGGAAGATGCCTGCCAAATAACGTCGTTATTTGCAGGGTTTACTGAGTTAAATGCGTTGCCTTGGCCTTGTGACCACTGACCATTAATAAATTGTGCAGGATGAGTCATTATACTTTCTCCTTAATTAAACTGGGGTTGCGCTTACGGTATCGCCCGATTGAAGCTGTAGGGCATCGGCTATTTGTTGCGATAAAACAAGAGAGTTTGCACGCTCATCAAAGCTAAGCGCTGCAACTGTTGCACGGTAATCTTCTAACTTGCCGTTAGCAAGCAGTACCATGGTATCGCCCGATACTTCGCCTATTTCTACGGTAAAGTCTTTCGCATTACGAATAGTGGCGATGTTATCTACTTTTGCTTCTACTGTTGGGCCCGCATCAAAAATATCGACGTAGCCATTGAAGGTAAATCCTTCATTTTTTAATAGCTCAATCGCTGGGCGCGTGTTGTCGTGTACTTTACCAATCACCGCTTGCGCATCTTTGCTTAGCAAGTTTACGTAAATTGGGTATTTTGGCATTAGCTCAGCAATAAACACTTTTTGGCCTATACCTGTTAGGTAATCAGCGGTAGGAAAGTCCATTGAGAAAAAGTGCTCTTCTAGCCACTGCCAAAACGGGCTGCTGCCGTTTTTGTCAGACACGCCGCGCATTTCTGCTATTACTGTTTGTGCAAAACGCTGCTCATGTTGTTTTATAAACATAAAGCGCGCTTTTGAAAGCAGTTTACCGTTACAGTTTTTACGATAGCCATCTTTCAAAAATAAGGTACATAGTTCTGTTGCACCGGTGTAGTCATTACATAGAGTTAAAATATCAACCGCTTTGTATACATCTAGTGTACGTGATGAATGAATCACTTTGCTTAAGTGGTAATGATAAAATGCATCATCAAGCCCTACAGCAGCCTCAATAGCTGAAGTACCGACTACTTCACCGGTTTCGGTATCTTCAAGAACAAACAGGTAGCCTTCGTCACCAGGTTGTGACGTTTGTTTAGCAAATGAGCTTACAGAATGGTCAATTTTCTTTTGCAGTAACTCTTCGTTTAACGGCAAAGATGTAAAACCATGGCCCGATTCGTGGGCAATTTTTAATAACGCTGCGTAATCATTTTGCTGGATTGGGCGAAGGATCATCATGAGTCCGCTTGCTCCCTTATCAATAACGGTAAATAGAATATGCAGGGCAAGCAGGCTTGCCCTTAATAAGGTGGTTTAACGCGCTTAAGCGTTTACTACGCTTGCTACTGCTTTTTCAAAACGCGCCATACCTTCGCGAATATCTGCTTCGGTGATCACTAACGATGGCGTAAAGCGTACTACATCAGCACCCGCTACAAGCGACATAAGCCCTTGCTCGGTAGCTGCTACTAAAAACTCTTTAGCACGGCCTTTGTATTGCTCGTTAACGGCTGCACCAATTAATAAACCTTGGCCACGAATTTCGCTAAACACGTTGTATTTTTCGTTTACCGCTGCAAGTAGCTCGTTAAATAAAGCAGCTTTTTCTTTTACGCCCGCCAGTACTTCAGGGGTATTTACAGTATCAAATGCGGCTTCAGCTACTGCACACGCCAGTGGGTTACCACCGTAAGTAGAACCATGAGTACCTACTTTTAAGTGCTGTGCAATCTCAGTTGTAGTTAGCATAGCGCCAATTGGGAAACCGCCGCCAAGTGCTTTAGCTGATGTTAAAATATCAGGCACTACGTTTAAACCTTGGTATGCGTATAACTCACCAGTACGGCCTACACCTGTTTGTACTTCATCAAAAATAAGCAGTGCATTGTGTTTAGTACAAAGCTCACGAACACCTTGTGCAAATTCGTCAGTTGGCGAAATAATACCGCCCTCGCCTTGCAGTGGCTCCATCATTACAGCACATGTTTTGTCGCTAATTAGCGCTTCAAATGCTGCTAGGTCATTGTAATCACAATGTACAATGTCGCCAGGCTTAGGACCAAAACCATCTGAGTATGCAGCTTGACCGCCTACGGTTACGGTAAAAAACGTACGACCGTGAAAGCCTTTGTTAAATGAGATTATTTGCGATTTTTCTGCGCCAAATTTATCAAGTGCAAAACGACGTGCTAATTTAAGCGCGGCTTCGTTTGCTTCTGCGCCTGAGTTTGCAAAGTACACTTTTTCAGCAAAGGTCGCATCTACCATTTTTTTAGCTAAACGCAGCGCAGGCTCGTTAGTCATTACGTTTGATAGGTGCCAAATTTTTTCGCCTTGCTCTTTTAATGCACCTACTAATGCAGGGTGGCAATGGCCAAGACAGTTAACAGCAATACCACCGGCAAAGTCGATAAATTCTTTACCTTGTTGATCCCATACGCGAGAGCCTTCGCCTCGAACAGGAATTACGCTTGAAGGTGCGTAGTTAGGAACCATTACGTGATCAAATAATTCGCGATTGACTGTCATTTTTTTTCCTCTTAATTGTGAGCAACACAAAACATCAAAATAGGTGTTTGGTTATAAATGTAACCAAGATATTTACGCACTAAATAGCAAAAGATTGAGCGTAAAACTGCCTTGTGGTTCAATTTTCAGGCGCTCATTATTTCAGATATTTGTGATGCTGTCTCGTTAAAAACTTTCATGCAGGCCTTTAAAATAAAGGCCTTGGGATATTATTTCATAGATAGTGAATAACTATCTGCATAGATAATTAATAGCTTTTTTTGCAGCTTTAGCGCCTACGCACTGAGCCGCGCCTTACAATACGAGCTTAAAGTAAGGTGCGCCAAAGAAGATGTTAATGAATGAATAGTCGCAAAAAAATTAACAAAAAATTCAATAGTTAATGAAAATTTACCGCCACCAGCCAAAAATTACCGGTATAAGGTCCAAAAAATAAACGGCTTTTTAGTCAATTTGAATAGCGAGGTTGGTAAAATTACTTGTTTCGAGGGTTTTCAGCTCATTTTTAGTGAAGCCGTGATACGAAAACCACGCCTCTACTTCATCTTGTTCAATAAGTTGATGTTGTTTTAGGTTTAAATACTGCGAATAGCATCGTGCTTTAAGCATGACTTCACTCATTGGGAAAACATCATTACTTCGCTCAATACCATGAACAAGTTGCGCCATAACGTGATTAAACGGTAAGTACTGAAACGCCATTTTACGGATGACTTTAGCACTAAGCTCAAGCGACTTATTACTCAACAATGTGGTTAAAAATAAAGGATCGGGCTTTAACTCCATCAAGGCTGTGTGTAAATCTTTTTGCTGTGCCTCGCGCGCTATTTGCACTTTGCGTTGCCATACCTGCTCAAATGTTTTTAAGTACAAACGCACTAAGGCTATACGCCCTACATCTATAAGCATACCAAGCGTAAAGGCATGTATAGGGTTTACATCGTTAAGCTCTGCAATTTTTTGTGCAGCAATGGCATTGGCCATGGCGGCATCGCGTAGGCGGCGCTTTAATAGTGGAAATGGCTCTGTGCTATGTGGCATCCAATGACGCACAGCAAAAGTAGGAATAACCAACTGCAAGTTATCAAGGCCAATGTAGCGCAGCGCAAGTGCAGGGCTGTCTACTTTAACCGAGGTACTTTTACTGCGCTGCTTTCGATAATAAGGCAAGTTTACCAACGAGACTAATTCACGGCCAAGCCAACTTGAGTCATTTACCAATGGCTCTAAACGCCCAACAGATACCGACTTTACCGCGAGTATATCTAGCATAGTCGCTACGTTATCTTCTATACCTATGGTGTTTTGAATAACACTGTCCATATCTTCTAATTGCTTAAATATGGCTGTTTCTATTACTTTATGGAGCTGCTTACTCGCTTGTGCTCGGTACTTATGATGCGCGGTGCTATTTTGTTGGCGTTTATGCTGTGCGGCAACTTCAACTTCTAATAAAGTACGCTGCTTCATAGGTTTACCATAATCAATGTCTAATGTATGAATAAAGCCTATTTGTTGATGTGCAAAACTATGCCCAAGCAGCAAGTCGTGAGCACGCTGGTCAAGCATTGAGGCTATTCGCTTTTGCGAGGCAAGTTCAGTCATAAAGTCCATTCAGTATAAGTGTTACCATTCGGTGGTTACTGTAAGGTTAGAAGCGAGACAAAAAGTTAGCAAGCAATTCGAGCCCTTGAGTTGTTAAAATAGCCTCGGGATGAAATTGCACGCCTTCGAGTGCAAGCTCTGTGTGAAGTAGCCCCATAATTTCATCAAACTCACCTTGCTCGGTTTGACTCCACGCGGTAATGGTTAATTCACTCGGTAAACTGTGCTTTTCGACCACCAGCGAGTGATAGCGACACACAGTAAGGGGGTTTTCTAAACCGCTAAACACCCCTTTATTATTGTGAATAATAGGCGAGGTTTTACCATGCATCACTTGCTTTGCACGAATAACCTTACCCCCTAGCGCTTGCGCTATAGTTTGATGCCCTAAGCAAATACCCAAAATAGGGTAAATACCTTTTAGCTGCTCAACGACATTGAGTGACACACCCGCCTCGTTTGGCGTACAAGGGCCTGGCGATATAACAATATGCTTAGGGTTTAGTTGCTTAATTTGCGCAACCGATATTTCGTCATTACGCTTTACCAAAACTTCTTGGTCTAAGCGCTGAAAATATTGTACTAGGTTATAAGTAAACGAATCGTAGTTGTCGATCATCAACAGCATTACACAACGACCTTATTTCAAATGGAGTGCTCTTTGCTCACATGTTTGGCTTGTATAATGAGCAGTAGAAGCATTTATAATGCCTATTCTATCACTAATAATTCCCCAACATACATGAGCAAAACGCCTTAAAAGCTAATGCCTTTAGCTAAAAAAGCCTCAAACTCATCGGCAGGTATTGGCCGACTTAATAAGTACCCTTGAATTAGGTCGCAGTTATACTCTGTTAACTTTTCAAGTTGGGCGTGCTCCTCTACGCCTTCGGCAATAATATCGAGCCCTAAGTTTTTAGCTAATTGGCAAATACTCAGCACAAGAGCTTGGTCGCGTTTATCGTTTGCCATATTGCGCACAAACGACTGATCTATTTTTAATTTATTAACCGGAAAACGCTGTAAGTAGCCAAGTGATGAATAGCCTGTACCAAAATCATCTATTGATAAACTAATACCCAGTGCGCTGAGCGCTTGCAGTACCGAAATACCAAACTCTTCATCGTCCATAATGGCGGTTTCGGTAATTTCTAGCTCTATTAAATGCGCGGGCACGTTAAAATGAATGAGTCTTTGTTTTATACTTTGTACAAAGTTTTGCTGCGTAAATTGCCTAGCCGATATATTAATGGCTAGGCGTATGTTTAAGTTTTGTTGATGCCATTTTTTAGCTTGGGCAAAGGCACTATCGAGTATCCATTCGCCTAATGGCAATATAAACCCACTGTGCTCGGCAATAGGAATAAACTGCGCCGGAGAAATAAACTTCCCGTCATCAAACCACCTAATTAAGCACTCGCAACTGTTTATAGTTTGCGATTTAAGGTGCATTTTAGGTTGAAAATAAAGCTCAAACTGTTGTTTTTCAATGGCAGTATCAAGGCGCCGTGCAATATGCAATTGCTGTGCATGTTTAGCGCCGCTCTCAGTATTAAAATGAGCATAGGGAATATTACGTTTTACCGCTTCTTCTAAAGCAATATTGGCGTGCAGTAGAAGCGCTTTATAGTTATTGCTGGTTGGGTAGCGTGTGACACCGCAATTAAAGCTCATGCGCATTTCACCGTACGGTGTGCTAATAGCTTGGCTTAAGCGGCTTTGCACCCCTTTGAGCAAATCATCTAGGGTTGTAGAGCAATCTTGCTCAGTATAAATAACCACAAAGTTAGCATCGGCAATATGATAAAAGGTCAGTTTGTTTTTACTTTTAACCTGCTGCGAAAACTTATTAGCGCTACGCGATAAGTGCATTGCAAAGGCATTTATACACTCATTAGCACCCGATAAACCATATTGCTCAAGCAATAGCTTAAAGTGGCTCACATCAATCAGCATTAAACTAAACGGCTGCTCAAGTGAAATTAGCTCATTGGTGTATGTTTCTAAACTGGCCTGGTTAGGCAACTTTGAATATGGGTGATGAAAGGCTAAATACTCTAATGAGCGCTCTGCCTCAAATTGCTCTGTTACATCGCGTATATGTATATCAAAGGCATCTATTTCTTGCAGCCAATGAACTTGGTAAGTGAGGTAATGGTTATCTAGTTGTGTATAAAAACGCTCAACGTGATTGGCCGACTGTTTAGTTTGTATTAGCTGCTGCTTTATATTAGGGCTTAATAATGCAATAGGCGTAGTATTTTTATCACTTACATACGCTTTATGCATAGTAATGGCTGCAGGGTTACAGTAATTAAGATCAAGGTTGGCACTTAAACTGACAATTGGGTTAGGGTTACGGGTTGGAAATAGCGCCAAACGTTCGTTACGGGCACTAAGCTTTATAAATTTAGAGGCGTAACGGCCTGTATAAATACTTACCAGCACTAAGGCAAAGGTAAATAAAAATACCGTTTGCACTGTGCTATGCAGATTACTCTCTGTGTTTTTGTAGCCGCTATCAACCGCCTTTGAAATGACAGTTTCAGCATTGCCTAGTTGGCCCATCATTTGCGCTTGTAACGCGGTGAGTTGCTCAAGCTGCTCTCTTGCTAAATCCCAACTGGTACGGGAGCTTGATAAGTTTTCGTGTAATTTAAGTGCTAAGTCTAAACCACGTTTAAGCTCATCACTTAAGCTGCTTTCTAGCGATAATGTGCTGTGGTTTTGATCTAGGTTTTTTATCAACGCAAGTATATGTACATGGTTTTCTAAAAAGTCGATTAAATAAAGTTCACGCTTATTAGTTGCGTAATACTCATATAATAAGCGCTCTTGTTTTACTAGATAGGTTTCGATTAATCGAATATCGCGCAGCGCCGGAAGTTGTTGTTCCATTAAGGTCGATGAGGTGCGTTTAATGGTTTCTGCCTGATAATAAACCATCGCAGATAGGGCACAGCCTACCAGTACAGTACCTATATAAAACTGCTTAGCTTTACTGGCAAATTTATTAGTGAATATTTTCATATAAACGCTTACTCTGACCCTAAAATATTAACAACTCATTTTAAAACGTAATTATATACGATTAATAAAAGTACCATTGTTTATATTTAGTTATAAAAAGGGTGTGCAAACGTTAATCAGGCGGGCATAAAAAGAAAGGGCCGGCGAAGCTGCCGGCCTTAATGATACCAATCCGCAATAATACTTAATCATTTTTAGGGGCTAAACGTGTCGCTATCTGCGTTAAAAAATTCTCATTTAGAACAACTAAATAGCGAATTTCTTGCCTTGCTATCAACACGCTTTTCCATCCTCCAAATAGATCACTTAATTATGCGGATTGGTATAATTTATTGTACAGAAATAACAACTTTACCCATGGCTTGACCACTTGCTAAGCGGTCATGCGCTTTAGCTGCGTCTTCTAAACTAAAGTTTTGCTCATCAAGTACTGGGCGCATGCCGCCTGCTTCAACAATTTGTGCAAGCTGTGCTAGTTTGTCGCCATGGTCTTGACGGTTAAAGTCGTGGATCATTGGAATAAGCATAAAGATTACATTTAACGATAACCCTTTAAAGTGTACTGGGCTTAAATCTACTTCTAATAAAGAAAGCGTTGTAGATACCTGAGCATTTAATTTTGCTGCAGCAAATGAGTTAGTCAGGTTACCGCCGCCTACCGTGTCAAATACCATGTCAAAACCAACGTTGCTTGTGTGTTTTTCAACATATTGCTCTACGGTTTCGTCTTTAAAGTTTATGCCTGTAGCGCCAAAGCTTTCTATTAGGGCTAATTGCTCTGCGTTACCGCCCGTTGAGTAAACATCTGCGCCAAAATGCTTAGCTAGTTGTACTGCTAAATGGCCTACGCCACCGGCACCGCCGTGCACTAATACTTTTTGCCCTGCACTTACACTTGCACGTGTTAAACCTTCAAGTGCTGTAATACCTACAAGTGGAATAGCAGCTGCTTCTTTCATGCTTAGGTTTTTAGGTTTGTGAGCGATTAAGCGCTTATCAGCAAGAATAAACTCAGCAAGTGCACCTGGTAAATCGCCTAGGCCACCAGCACAACCATATACTTCATCACCTACTGCAAAATCTGTTACGCCTTCGCCTACAGCTTCAACGGTGCCTGCAAAGTCCATCCCTAAAATGCCCGGTAGTTTTGGAGCAAAGGGTAAGTCTGCACCCATTTGACGAATCATCATATCAATTGTATTTACGCTTGTTGCGGCAATACGAACTAATACATTACCTGCTGTTACTTGTGGTTTTGCAACCTCAGCTGCTACAAACTCTTCAGTGCCACCAAAATTATTAATTGTCATTGCTTTCATGGGTATTGCCTCTGTTATCTGTTGATAAGTAATTATGTAATGAAGCTTCATTGTAGACACACCCTTTAAAAATGATAATAAGGCTAATCACACAATCAGTTTCAAAAGAATATTTATAATAGAGTTTAAAAATCCCCCATCCCTGTTTAAAAGTAGGCATTAAACAAAGCCCTACCCTGTCGCGGCGCTATATCAATTTAAAATAGCTATGGTTGATTTATGATTGTGTAAACCCCAGAGTAATAGATGAAAAGGTAGTAATTCACTTAAATAACTCATTTTCCTACTAAGGAGCGAATATGTTAGGCGAAGACCACTCACTTACCAATGACTTTCCACAGTACCTAAATACCATTGCAGAGCTAAATAAAAGCGATACAGAATTTGCCAAAAAGGCAGATAAGTACGACAAGCTAGATAAAGAAATACGCACTTTAGAGCTTAAAGATGCGCCCATTAGCGATGAGCAAATGAATCAACTAAAGCATGAGCGTTCAGAATTAAAAGATTGGTTGTACGAGCGTTTACAACAAGAGTAATGCTGCACACAAAAAAAAGAGTTCACCGTTAGGTGAACTCTTTGACGATCAACAAAGGGTAAAACATTTAAAGCACATATCGGCTTTATAAAAACGACTAGGCCTTATAAGGCATGAGTAAAATCTTTTCGCGTTAATTTACTACTAGCTATCGGCATTTAGTTGAGCAAGCAAGCTATCTAACGTATCAACTAACTGCTGATTTTTAGCGGGGTTGAGCGCATCAGGATGTGGCGGGGCAAAGCGCTCTGCATCGTTATCGAAATAAAGGCCAGTGGCATCTTTAAATTCGTCACTTAGTGCGGCACGGCAAAAAATATCGGCACCTAGTTTTAAGTCGCCACCAGCAAGCCCGTAGGCATCTTTTACCATTTTACTACCTAGTAACGACTTAGGGTTTACCGCAACGACTAACGGCCCGTTACCTTTAAGTGCTAAACCTAAGTGACGCGACCACATAGTAATAGCCAATTTGCTTTGCGCGTAGGCTGCGCTATCTGATAGTGGCTTTTTACCCACCAACGAGTCAAAATTAACGCTGGTTTGTGCAGCCGATGACACGTTAACCACACGTGATTGCGTGTTCATTACAGGCAATAACGCTTTAGTAAGTAAATAAGGCGCTAACGTATTAACAGCAAAACGTGCATCTAGCCCATCGACAGTAGTGATATTTGCCAATTTATAAACACCGGCGTTATTAATAAGTACATCTAATGTTTTGCCGCTTTGCTGTAAGTCAGCTAATACTGTGTGCGCAAATGTTTGCACCTGCGCCATAGCACTTAAGTCGGCTACATAGGTTGCTGTATTTGCTTGAGGGTATTGCTCGTTTAAAGCCCCTTGCACATTGTTTAGCTTATCTTGATTACGCCCGTGTAATAATACAGTATGCCCTTGCGCTAACAACATTTTAGCGGTCTCTAGGCCAATACCGTCGGTGGCACCGGTTAATAAAATTGTTTTTTTCATGTTGAACGTTCCTTTTTATATAAAGACTTTGGCCACTGCATTAACGACAAATTAAACACGCATTAGCTCACTGCTATTTATTAATAGTACCACCACTTTTAGCGACTAATAATTAGTGGCTCAGTAGAATCAGTTTATAGAATTAATTGATAAACCTATGCGCCCTTATATAAGTAGATATAGCCATGCACCTTTGCTTGGGTGAATTTTAAGCTTTTATTTGAAATAACGGGCAATCATAACTATTGTTTTTAAATTACCTTAATAGTAGTATTTATCATATAAATACACTTTTCGAGAAAACACATGAAAGTTTTAGTTACAGGCGGTATGGGTTATATTGGTAGCCACACATGTATTGCCCTTCACGAGGCAGGCATTACCCCAGTTATTTACGACAACTTATCTAACGCAAGCCCCCGTGTGCTTGATCAACTCGAAAAAATTACCGGCACCCGTTTTGAGTTTATTTTAGGTGATATTCAAGACGAGCAGCAGTTTAAACTTGCGCTTAAACACAGCAAGGCAGAGGCTGTATTTCACTTTGCAGCGCTTAAAGCAGTAGGTGAATCAACCGAGCAACCACTGCGTTATTACCAAAACAATGTGTCGGGCACGTTAAGCATGCTACAAAACATGCAAGAGGTAGGCGTTAATCATATTATATTTAGCTCATCGGCAACCGTGTACGGCGAGCCAGACTACCTCCCTATTGATGAAAAACACCCTATACGCGCGACCAATCCATACGGTTGGACCAAAGTTATGGTTGAACAAGCCATGCAAGACGTATGTAATGCCAACAGCCAATTTATGGGCATTGCTCTTCGCTACTTTAACCCAGTAGGTGCTCACCCAAGCGGCTTATTAGGCGAAAGCCCAAATGGTATCCCAAATAACTTAATGCCATTTATTGCTCAAACTGCGGTAGGTAAACGCGAAGTGGTTAATATTTTTGGTGATGACTACGACACCAAAGATGGCACCGGCGTGCGCGACTACATTCACGTTTTAGATTTAGCGAAAGGCCATGTAGCGGCCTTTATGCAACATAAAACAGATACCGCCTTTCATGCTTATAACCTAGGCACAGGCCAAGGTTATTCAGTGCTTGATATGATCAACGCATTTAGCGCATCAGCCAATAAAGATATTCCGTATAAAAGTGCACCGCGCCGAGCAGGCGATATTGCCTGTAATTATGCCGATGCCACAAAAGCGCAAACCACCCTTAACTGGCACGCAGAACTAACACTTAGCGACATGACCAACGATACATGGCGCTGGCAAACTAATTACCCAAGTGGGTTGGAGAGTTAACATGGCTTTATTAGAAAGTACTCACAGACGTAAAAACCCGCTAACGGGGCGTTGGGTATTAGTATCACCGCATCGTAATAACCGCCCGTGGTTAGGCGCAACAGAAGCAGTAAACGAAAGCGTACTACCCAAGCACGATGAAAGCTGCCCACTTTGCCCAGGTAACACCCGTGCAAATGGCGACAGCAATCCAGATTACAAATACACCCATGTATTTAAAAATGACTTTGGCGCACTGACACCTAATGAGAGCGAGCAATCGCAAAGCTTAGAGTCAGACAGCGATTTATTTATTGCTGATGAAGCAAGCGGCGAATGCCGTGTGATTTGTTTTTCGCCAGAGCATAACAAAACATTACCCGAGCTTGAGCACGATGCTCTGCACGAAGTAGTAAAAACCTGGAAAGACAACTACACAGAACTTGCTCAGCACTACGAGTGTGTTCAGGTATTTGAAAATAAAGGCGAGATCATGGGTTGCTCGCAACCTCATCCCCATGGCCAAGTATGGGCTCACTCGCACTTATCAACCGAAATAGAAGCCGAAGATACGCAGCAGCTTGCCTATTTTAAAAAGCATGGCAGCGCGATGCTTGCCGATTACATGCAAAAAGAGCAAGCAGATAAAACCCGCGTCGTATTTGAAAACGAACATTGGCTTGTTGTAGTGCCATTTTGGGCAGCATGGCCGTTTGAAACACTACTTGTAACTAAAGATAACATTCAAAACTTTAGCCAGCTAAACGATGCGCAAACAGACGCTTTAGCACAAGCACTAAAAGTATTAACGACTAAATACGACAACGTATTTAATTGTAGCTTCCCGTATTCTATGGGGTGGCACAATGCACCCGCAAATCGTGGTTCAGATGAGCAACATTGGCGCTTACATGCTCATTTTTATCCGCCGCTACTTCGCTCGGCTACTGTGAAAAAACACATGGTTGGTTACGAAATGCTAGGCGAAAGCCAGCGCGATTTAAGCGCAGAAACAGCTGCCTCTATTTTACAAGCAGCCAGTACCACACACTATAAAAAAACAGCAGGACACACAGATGACGCTTAACGATTTTCAACAACAATTTTTATCACTGTACGGTGCGCCTGCTCAAGGTATTGCTGCAGCACCTGGGCGTGTAAACCTCATTGGCGAATTTACCGATTACAATGACGGCTTTGTATTTCCGTGCTCGTTAGAGTTTCGTACTCAAGTTATGTTTAAAGAGCGCGACGACAACATCATTACCGTGCATTCGTTAAATTACCCAGGCGAAAAAGACAGCTTTAGTGTTGATGAAGACATCAGTGAAGGACAGTCGCAATGGGGCAACTATATTCGTGCCGTGGCATTTGTATTAAAGCGTGCAGGCCATACTTTACGCGGCGCCGATTTACTGATTGATAGTAACTTACCGCAAGGCAGTGGCTTATCGTCATCAGCTGCGCTGGAAGTTGCTGTTGGTGGTATGTTTAACCATATTGCACAACTTGGTTTAAGCGAAGAAAAAATTGCATTACTAGGCCAAGAAGCCGAAAACGACTTTATGCATTGCCAATCGGGCATTATGGATCAGCTTATTTCGGCAAAAGGCGAAAACGGCCATGCTCTTTTAATTGACTGTGAAAACCTAGCCACTGAGTCTGTAAAAGTACCGGATGATTTAAACATTGTTATTGTTAACTCTAACTACCCACGTAAGTTAGTAGATAGCGAATACAACCAACGTCGTGTTGACTGTGAGCAAGCAGCTGCAAAAATGAACGTAGCCACGCTTCGTAAAGCAACCATGGCTACGCTTGAAGCAACAAAAGACGTACTCAGCGAAAACGAATACAAACGTGCACACCACGTAATTAGCGAAAACGAGCGTGTAATTGCAGCAACTAAAGCGCTGCAAAATAACGACATTGATACGCTACGTGAGCTAATGGCTGCATCGCACCAGTCGCTTAAGCATTACTTTGAAGTAACCGTACCCGCGACCGATGGCCTAGTAGAAATTTGTAAAGAAGCCATGGGCGAACGTGGTGCAGTACGTATGACCGGTGGCGGCTTTGGCGGTGCGATTGTGTGTTTATGCCGTGATGCAGAAGTACCCCTTATTAAAGCCGCAGTAGAGCAACACTACTTTGAACGCTTTAATTTAAATGCCGACATTTACGTATGCTCCGCAGGTTCAGGATTACAAATTACGTCTTTTTAAACATCGTTAAGGAATAAGCATGGCAAAGGTTAATTGGGGTATTATTGGGTGTGGCAATATTGCTCACACCTTTGCTAAAAGCATTGCGCATTGCGCCAATGCACAGCTTATTGGCGCTGCATCGACCAGCGAGCAACGCGCAAATGAGTTTGCCACACACTATTGTATTAAAGGCTATGAGAGCTACCAAGCTCTTATGCAATGCCCACACATTGATGCCATTTATATTGCCAATACCCACGAGCAACACTTTAAAACCATTGCGCAATGCTTAATGCACAATAAACATGTACTCAGCGAAAAACCCATTACGGTTAATGCACAGCAACTCACAACCCTTAGTCAGTTAGCAGAGCAACAAAACTGCTTTTTAATGGAAGGTGTATGGATGCGCTTTTTACCAGCCATAGTAAAACTGCAGCAGCTATTAAGCGAGGGCGTAATAGGCAAAGTACACAGTGTTAATGCTAACTTTAGCCTAGCAGGCAACTTTGCTGACTCACACCGTTTAATGAACCCTGCAACAGCGGGTGGCGCATTACTTGATTTAGGTATTTACCCACTATCGATTGCCGATGTGGTATTTAATAAAGCCCCTGAGCAAATTAAATCATTAGTACATAAAAGCACGACCGGCGTAGATGAGCGAAGTGTAACCCTTATAAATTACGGCGAAGGCCAATTTGCACAGCTTAGCAGCGCTTTACAACAAAATGGCCCTACTCAAGCCTGTATTTTAGGGGAGCAAGGATATATTCGTATTGATGAATTTGTCGGTGCTCAGTCGCTAGAGCTTCATTTAAACGCACAACAAATGCAGCGCTTTGATTTTAGCTTTAATGACGATGAGAACTTTAAATTCGAAATTGCTCACGTAAGCGAGTGTATTTTACAGCAGCAAACACAAAGTACTGTATTACCGCTCAGCACAAGCCTAAGAGTTATGAATATAATGGATGAGCTTCGGGCCCAGTGGCAGCTTAAGTACAGTGATAGCGTTGAAACTCATGAGCTAGATTAATAATAAAAAATACACACAACAAGGATACACAATGACAACCACACACACTTTAAAGGCGCTTTCCAAAGCCTTGCTGCTTGCAACTGGCTGCTTAACAGCAAGTACTGTTTTTGCAGCTCAAAAAACACCTGAGCAACTCTACCCGCCAATAACCAGCGAAGTACTTCCAGAGCTTGCTGCTAAAGGTAGTTACAGTGTTGGCGTACAAACGCTTGACTTAGTAAACCCAGCGCAGTTTGACCCTGCAACACAAACTCAAAAAGATCGCCCTTTAAAAGTAGAAGTGTGGTATCCCGCAGCAAACACGGCAAAGGCACCACTCACTAGCTACAGTGATGTAACACGCACAGGTAAATCATTTACCTTACAAGCCGATGCCATGCGCGATGTAGCCATTAATAATAAAGAGCACTACCCTGTTATTGTGCTTTCGCACGGTTATACCGGCTATCGCACCATTATGTACTACCTAGGTGAGCACTTAGCATCGCACGGGTACATAGTTGCTGCACTTGATCATACCGACTCAACCAATGCCGATGTTGATTTTAAAAACGCCCCGTTTTCGGGCTTTTTTAGTACCCTTATTAACCGCTCACGCGATCAGCAATTTGTACTTAATTATTTTAACGAACAAAACAACTTTGCCAGCAATCAAGTCGATAACAATAGTGCAGGTATCATTGGTTACTCTATGGGAGGTTTTGGCGCGGTAAATACAATTGGTGGCTGTTATGACTTTAATGAGCAAACAACCGCCATGTTTACCGGTATAAAAGACCCTGCACAAATTAAACAAGTGCAGCAATTACTCAATAGCTGCGCAGGTGGGCAATATCAAAATCCAAAAGTTGATACACGCATAAAAGCCATGGTGGCCTTTGCACCGTGGGGCGGGCAACATAACCTATTTAAAACCGATGCTATGCAAAACATTAAAGTCCCTTCGCTTTATGTGGCGGGTAGCTTAGATGATATATCCGGTTACGAAGGCATTAAAAACCTGTATGACCAAACAGGCAGCTCAGATAAGTATATGCTTACTTACAAAAATGCTCGCCATAATATTGCACCGCACCCTGCGCCTGCTATTGCACAAAGTAGTAGCGAATTAGATATTGGCCATTACTACGAGCCATCCTGGTCAATGCGCACCCTAAATGAGACCAACAAACACTTTGTACTTGCTATGATGGACTGCCACGTAAAAGGCGTTGCCAGCCAATGCGAATACCTTGATTTACCACAAAACGGAGATCAAGCCATTGTTGATGGTAAGCCGCTGCCACAATGGCACGGGTTTGATAATCGCTTTTCAACGGGTATGGATTGGCAACAAGCCAAACCTCACACCAAGTAACATTAAGTTTTTAAGCGGTTATTTTTATAAATAACCGCACTCGCACTTAAAATTATGCCGTAATAAAACACCTGTTATTTAAAAGAGTTAGCAAATAAAAACAGCGTGTTTATTTTTTAATCGGCTATTTTAAGAAAAAATCGTTGCCATTAATCTTAGTTAAAGGCAATCTAGTCATATATAAGATAAGATAAATAACACAAATATCATGTCCAAATACATACTCTCAATTGATCAAGGAACCACAAGCTCTCGGGCCATCTTGTTTACAAAAGATGCAGACGTTTTTGGTACAGCACAACAAGAATTTTCGCAGCATTTTCCGCAAAATGGCTGGGTAGAACACGACCCTAACGATATTTGGCAAACCGTGCTAAGTACCAGCCGCAAAGTGCTAGCCGATAAAAACGTAAAGCCTGAAGAAATTATTGCCATTGGTATCACCAATCAACGCGAAACCACTCTGGTATGGAACAAAAAAACCGGTAAACCAATTTATAACGCGATTGTTTGGCAAGACCGCCGCACCAGTGATTACTGCGAAAGCCTAAGCACTGATGAGCTTTGCCAAACCATAAGCGATAAAACAGGCCTACTACTAGACCCGTATTTTTCGGCCACTAAAGTACGCTGGATTTTAGACAACGTAGAAGGCGCACGCGAACAAGCCCTTGCGGGTGAACTGGCTTTTGGTACTGTAGATACCTACTTATTGTGGCAGTTAACCGGTGGTAAAGAGCACCGCACCGATGCAACTAACGCATCGCGCACCATGCTATTTAATATTCATACTCAGCAATGGGATCAAGAGTTACTCGATTTATTCGATATTCCTGAATCTATGCTGCCTCAAGTGATGGACTCAGCCGACGAGTTTGGCTCAACCAGCGACGATATTTTTGGCGCGCCAATACGTGTATGTGGTATTGCCGGCGATCAGCAAGCAGCCCTTGTGGGCCACGCATGTTTTGAACAAGGCATGGCTAAAAGCACTTACGGTACGGGCTGTTTTTTAATGCTTAATACTGGCGAAAAAGCGCTTACCTCTGAAAACCGCTTACTAACCACGGTGGCTTACAGGCTAAATGGCAAACCAACATATGCCATTGAAGGCAGCATTTTTATGGCTGGCGCCACGATGCAGTGGATTGTTGAAGGCTTAAAACTATTAAGCCATGCCGGAGAGAGCGAATCGTTGGTAAAAGATGTACCGCTTGATCATGGGGTATTTTTAGTGCCTTCGTTTACAGGGTTAGGTGCACCGTATTGGGACCCGAACGCACGGGGCGCTATTTTAGGTTTAACGCGCGACTCGGGCATTAGCACCATAGTTGCTGCTGCGCTGCAATCTGTAGGGTATCAAACCAAAGATTTACAAAAAGCAATGGAGCGTGATGGCTTACGTCCAAGCGTGTTACGGGTTGATGGCGGTATGGTTAAAAATAACTGGGTACTTGCCTTTTTATCAAACATTCTAGGCGCAACCGTAGAGCGCCCAACAGTGACCGAAACCACCTCTTTAGGCGTAGCATACTTAGCAGGCTTACAAACCGGTGTGTATAAGTCAACGGAGCAATTAGCAAAAATGTGGACCTGTGACCGTCGCTTTGAGCCAGCAATGAGTGCTGACGAGCGTAATGATTTATACGCAAAATGGCAGCACTGTGTAGCGCAAGTTCGTTTATCTAGTGACGATTGCCAACAGCAGTAAAAACTAGCCGCTAATTAAGTTAGCGGCTTATCAAACATAAACAAAGTCAGCTAAATAGCGCGCTGTACGCTGTATGTTTTAAAAGATCAGGATTGAAAATTAACACGCAAAAAGCGTGGTTATCTATTGTCAAATAAGAGCCACCGCTTTATGATGTTATATGTCTTATTTATATTACAAATAAAAAGGTTAGCTCGGTGGAATTAGCAGATAACGAATACGACCTACTCGTCGTCGGTGGCGGTGTAAACGGCACTGGAATAGCAGCTGATGCAGCAGGCAGAGGATTAAAGGTGCTTTTGTGCGAACAATCAGACCTTGCCAGTGCAACATCTTCAAATAGTTCTAAACTAATCCACGGCGGTTTGCGCTACCTTGAACATTATGAATTTAGACTTGTAAAAGAAGCACTTGCAGAGCGTGAGGTACTGCTTAAAAATGCCCCGCACATTATGTGGCCGCTCACCTTTAGATTACCGCATCAAAAACACCTACGCCCAGCATGGATGATCCGCATTGGCTTATTTATGTACGACAACCTCGCTAAGCGAGAAACACTTGCTGGCTCGCGTGGCATTAAATTTGGTGAAAACAGCGTATTAGAACCTTCAATTACAAAAGGGTTTGAATACTCAGATGGCTGGGTTGATGATTCACGTTTGGTAATTTTAAACGCCTTAGCTGCGCAAAACAAAGGCGCGACCATTGCTACGCAAACCAAGTGTGTTAGTGCAAAACGCATTGATAACCAATGGCAGATAACGCTTGAGCAACAACAAACTAAGGCGCAACAAACTATTAAAGCCAAAGGTATTGTTAATGCAGCAGGCCCGTGGGTTGCAAAATTATTTGACGAAGCACTGATTGAAAAATCACCACAAAATATTCGCCTTGTAAAAGGCAGCCATATTGTGGTGCCGCGTATTCACGATGAAAAACAAGCCTATATTTTACAAAATAAAGATCAGCGCATTGTGTTTGTTATTCCATTTGAGGATGACTACTCGCTAGTAGGCACCACCGATGTTGAACACAAAGGCGCAGCGCAAGATGTAAAAATTAGTGATGAAGAAATCGATTACTTAATTGATATTACTAACAGCTACTTTAAAAACCACATTAAACGCGAAGACATAGTACATACCTTTTCGGGTGTGCGCCCACTGCTTGATGACGAGTCAGTGAATGCACAAAAAGTAACACGTGATTACAAGTTAGAGCTATCAAGTGAAGGCAAACACACACCACTGTTAAGTGTGTTTGGTGGCAAAATTACCACCTACCGTAAACTTGCCGAAGCTGCGGTGAATAAGCTTGAAGAGTTTTACCCACAAATGAGTGAAGCGTGGACCAAACACAGCGCACTTCCTGGTGGTGATTTTAGCTCGGTAGAGGCACTCACTAATGAACTAAAAGCGACTTATAGTTGGTTACCAGAAATCACTCTTAAACGCTTTGTACGTACCTACGGGACTCGTGCCAAACTAATTTTAGGCAATGCAGTCCAGCTAAGTGATTTAGGCCAAGACTTTGGCCATGGCTTATTTGCAGCAGAAGTCGATTACTTACTAAACGAAGAATGGGCGGGCAACGCTTATAATATTTTATGGCGCAGAAGTAAACTAGGCCTGCGTTTTAATGACGCACAAGTGGCAACGCTTAATCATTATATTGAGCAAAGCCAAGGGGCTAAAACAGCATAAAACGCAAAACATATAAATCAAAAACCCTCTACATAATTATAATGTAGAGGGTTTTTTGTATCTGCTGGGTTATTAGCTTTTAGTATTAAACAAGTAGTTAAAACCACTTAAGGTTGCCGTTTTAACATCAAACTCTAGGCATTCTACGCCTATGCAATTTAACGCATGGGTAAAACACTTATTTAGTTGCTCTGTGCCAATAACCACCACTTTAGAATTATTCACCAATTGCCATTCACTGGCATGGCGTGCAGCGCGTACATCACTACCTATTAGCACTCCCGACAAGTACGCCTTGGCTTGCACTGGCGTTAACTCTTTTGAAAGCTGGCGCGTACGGACACTAAAAATACCGTGCGCCAAATTACCGCTGTCACTGCCTAAGGTAAGCTCACAACCTTGCTCAAATGCATGCCAATCAAATTCCCCAGCCTCACAATCATTAGGAATAAGTACACTTTGATGACACAGCAAATCGTACAATTCACCGGTCATTGCGGTTTTAAAACAGATAATTTTCCCATCTTTTAGCAACACCCATTTCGTATGGGTACCGGGTAAACATATTAGTACATTGCCGTGCTGATAGTCCGGATTTTGTTTTAAAAACCCTAAAATTTGCAGTTCTTCGCCGCGCATTACATCAAATAAATTATTTTGTAATGTGCATTTTGTGCCAGGTAAGGCACTGACTTTATTACCTGCACAATCAAAGTTAATCGCACCACTGAGTAAGCTTTCGGGGTTTATAGGGCAGGCTAAATATGGGGTTTCTTTCCAGCCAATACTTGAGGTAATTTGCCCTGCCATATAAATAGGTAACACGCCGTATTCGCTGGTCCAGGGTGCAACGACGCCAATTAAAGTGTGTTCAAAGTTTTGTTTATCTCTAATCACACCTGGGCCGTCGCGCTGAGCAATTAACGTTAATTGCCCTGTGGTATTTACACTACATAAATAAGCGCGTAAATGACTCGTGCCCCAATCTACGGCTATAAAAAGGTTTAAGTGCTGCAACTTAGAGCCTCCCACCGTCAATTTTAATACCTTGACCTGTGATCATATTGCTTTCGTCGGCAGCTAAAAAAAGTGCCAAGTTAGCTACATCTTCAGGGGTTACTAACTTTTTAAGTGCCATGGCTTCCATCCACTTCACTTGCTCTTCTTTAGTAAACCAACTGGCTAATTGGCGGTCGGTGGCAACCCAACCCGGTAAGATAGCATTTACTCTTATGCCAAACTCACCATAATCGCGAGCCAGCGCTTTAGTCATGCCGATTAGGCCCGCCTTTGCGGTTACATAACCGGCCATTTGCGGCTGCCCCATAATCGCATTAATAGAGCTAAAATTAATAATGCTCCCCGCGCCTTCGCTTTTCATATAAGACATAGCCACTTGCGAGGCAAAAAACGCCGGATTTAAGTTAATTTGTAGGCATTGATCCCAATCTTGGACGGTAACATCTTCACTGGCTTGGCGGCGGTCGTTGGCTACATTGTTTACTAGCACATTAATGGCACCCAATGCAGCGCAGGCATCTACCAAAGATTGCTGTAAAGCATTTGAGTCGGTTACATCAACCTGTCTAAACCACAATTTAGCGTTAGGCAGCGAGGCAATAAGAGATTGAGCAGCCTCGTTATTAATATCTATAAAAGCAATTTTGGCACCTTGATCGGCAAACGCTTTTACCATTGCGCGACCAATGCCTGAAGCCCCCCCGGTAATAAAAACAACTCTGCCAGAAATACTGGGGTAGTGAACGTGTTTATTCAAATGCGTTTCTCCATAAAACAGACTGCGCCACTTAAAGTAAAAACTTTTGCTTGGGGATTCGTGTTACAGCTGTGTTAAAATACTTGCCTTTATCAAAGTTTATAACATATCCTTTCGTACATTAATATGATATATGATATATAATAAAGCAATAACTCATTCGGATAACGCTCAATGAAAAGCCAACCTCGTCAAAATTTAACACAACAATTAACCCATGATTTAGGCTTTGCAATTGTGCGTGGCGTATACCCAGTTAACGAAGGTTTACCATCTGAAGCTGACCTATGTGTTAAATACGATGTAAGCCGCAGTGCAACACGTGAAGCCGTAAAAATGCTCTCAGCTAAAGGCTTAATATCTTCTCGCCCTAAGCAAGGTATTCGGGTACTGCCAGAAAGCAGCTGGAATATGTTTGACACTGACGTACTGCGCTGGATTTTAAGCAGTAAACCATCACTTTCTTTATTAAAAGAGTTTACACAAGTACGTGTAGCACTTGAGCCACAAGCCGCTGCCCTAGCAGCTGAAAATGCCAGCGCCGCACAACTGGCTGAAATAGACAACGCACTTGCTCGCATGGCCGATGCAGACCAAGGCTTAGACGATCCGCTTGAAGCCGATATTGCCTTTCATACCAGTATTTTAGTGGCCAGTAATAACCGCTTTTTTGTGCAGCTCACTGAATTTATTAGCACCGCGCTGCGCGTAAGTATTCGTTACACCAACCACATTAAGGGTGTGCCAGGTGCCGATGTAGCAAAACATGCTGATATTTTAGATACGATTAAATCACGTAATCCAGAACGCGCTAAAAAAGCAGTAGAAACTATTTTAGAAGAAGCCTTAGAGCTTATTGAATCTAAACTCGACTAATGGCTTAAAAAAACACCATTAAAAAAGGGAGCTAATTAGCTCCCTTTTTACTGCTTATTATATTTTAAGCTTTGTTTAGCTCAAAAATAAGTGATGTTTGCGGGAATGAAATTGGCATTTGTAGGCCAAATTCCATCAACGCTTCACCGGTAAATGTTTGCCCGTTAACGGCGGCAATAGACGAAGGGCGGTACTCTTCAAATTTTACAGGCCACACTAAATTAAGTGTGTACTGTGTATCTGCATCTAAACCAACGAAACGAAGCTTATTAGGCGCAGTACGTGGTGTTTCGCGTACACTGTTATACGCAAATAACGCTTTTGATTTTTGCTCGTCGATTAAACCAAAGTTAATTGATAAATCGTCGCTATCGAGGCGATATAAATCGGCAGCATGAATAAAATCACGGTGCTCTTTGTGCAGCGCAATGGCCGCTTTAAGGGCGTTGTATTCATGTTCGGTCAATTCACGTGGGTCCATTTCAATACCCATGTGGCCAAACAGTGATACCGCTGCACGCATTTCAATACTGACATTACGACCTGTAATATGACAATCGCGCGGGCCTACGTGTGCACCCATAACCGACGATGGGAAGAAGAACGAACAACCGCGTTGAATTTCAAGACGATCAAGCGCATCGTTAGAATCTGACGTCCATACACGATCTGTGTGTGCTAGCACGCCGTAATCTACACGGGCACCACCTGATGAACAGCTTTCTATTTCAAGACCTGGGTGCGCCGCTTTAATACGGTCAATTAAACGGTACAGTGCCAGTGTTTGCTGATGAACTGCTGGCTTGCCTGAGAAGTTACCCGCGTGGTTTATATCGCGGTTCATATCCCATTTAATATACTTAATTGTTGGGTATTCAACTAAAATGTCGTCAATGGCTTTGTATAAGTACTCAACAACCTCAGTACGCGTTAAATCAAGCACAAGCTGGTTTCTAAAACTAAGTTGCTCGTTATTTTCTGAGCCCAATACCCAATCAGGGTGAGCGCGGTATAAATCGCTATCTGGGTTTACCATTTCAGGTTCAAACCAAATACCAAACTCCATGCCTAAGCTGTTTACATGGTCAATCACTGGCGATAAGCCATCTGGGTAAATTTCATAATCTACCGTCCAATCACCAAGGCCTGCGTAATCACCACGGCGACCTTTAAACCAACCATCGTCCAATACAAAACGCTCAACACCTAATGGCGCTACTTTGTCGGCTAGCTGTTTAAGTGTGTCTACATCGTGGTCAAAGTAAATGCCTTCCCACGTGTTGTAATGCACTGGGCGTGTTTTTTCGCGCTGTGCCTGAGTTAACAAGTTTGCTTTAACAAAACGATGAAAATTACGCGACAGCGCACTAAAACCGTCGCTCGAAAACGAGCCATAAATACTTGGGCTTTGATACGTTTGACCTTTAGCAAGGGTTAGCTCGCCAGGTAATAATAACTCACCCATTTGCACATAACGGCGCCCTTCAGGTAGTAGCTCTGCACGTAGCTTGTTGTTACCGCTCCAACCTAAATGAAAGCCGTAACACTCACCTTGTTGCTCGCCTGCGCCTTCAGCGTGTACTAGTAAACCAGGGAATACATCGTGCGAGGTTTTACCTTTACGGTTTTCGCGAACAAAGCTGCCTAGCACTAAATCAACCGATTGGCGTTGAAATTCGTTAGACCAACGCCCTTCAAAGCTCACTAGCTTGTTCATGCTATCTGGTAATTGAAATGTAGGTGCGGCACAAAAGTTAACGCTTAAAGGTGAGTCACTTAAATTTGTTAAAACCGTGTGCGCACTAAGTACATCGGTAGTGCTATCAAGTGTAATGCTGTGCACAACTTCAATACCGCGAAGTTCATCTACGCTCAAAAACTCAAGGGTTGACGCAGAGGGCTGGCGAACCTCTTGAAGCTTTGGCCCTACAGACCAAGCAATAGAATCGTTTGATAGCTCTAGGCCCGGAGCGCCAGTAAAGCCTTCACCTAATAGCGGAGAAAGAGAAATAGGTGCTTCTTCAACCACGGCACATTTTACTTCCTGACGAGTCGCAAGCTGAGTTAGCATTGTTTCAGTTGTTTGCTCAGATAGGCGCTTACCAAAATAAAGTAATGCCGGTGTTTTGCTCTGGCAGTCGAAAATAACGGTGCTGTTTGCGCTGTCTAATCGAAAGAATGGTTTAATATCAGCCATGATTCTCCTGTCCTCTTTAATGAAGATGAGTTTAATACGCGAGTATATAATATGTGTGCTTACTCGCTGTTTACTGCATCAAATTGCAGTCAGTGATTTTAAAATAATAGTATATATCATACAAATTACTTTTAGATAGTGTTTACGCTGTATTTTAGTCAATATTATTACTGGCTATACCAGTTATACCAATCCGCGGTAATACTTAATCATGGCTATTATCTACAGTGTAGGTTATTTGAATAAATAAAAATCGGCCTAAGTTACCTTAGGCCGATTTAGTAATGTGTTAACTGGCTAGTAAAAAGTGACTTAACTTTTACTGCTGATTATTTTGGTGCGTGCACTTGTGGCGTATCTTCAATAGCAGGTGTTTTGCCTGCCCACTGTGCATTTAAACCAAACACTACTTTATTAACGATTAACGCAAAGGCTACACATACAATAAGTGTAATTGGCATTAAGTGAATATAGTGTAGTTCAGTATGTAGCGGTGAATTTTTAAACGTTAGCATGCCATACATAACCACGCCTAAAATTACTGCGGCAATACCTGCACGCGCATCCACATTTTTAAACAATAAGCCCACTACAAAAATTGAGAATATAGGCATACTTAATAAGCCGTTTAACTGTTGTAGTAAGTTAATAATGCTGTCGGCTTGCTGATAAATTGGCACAAGCACAAGCGTTAAACTAGTAAGTAACAACGTAACGTAACCACTTAGCTTTACTACGCTTGGCTCTTTATTAAAGTACGCTTCGTGAATATCACACACATAAAGTGCCGTAGCCGAGTTTAATAAGCTGTTATAAGTAGAAAGTACCGCCGCCGCCATTGCTGCGGCAAACACACCCGTTAACCATGCAGGCATTACATCACCTACAATTCGGCCATAGGCCGCATCGCCAATGTCGCCATATAGTTTGTACGAAATAATACCTGGTAACACCACAATCGCCGGTACAATTAAAAAGCGAATACCCGCTGCTGCAAATATCCCTTTTTGCGCTTCTTTAACATTAGGTGCAGCCATAGCACGCTGGGTAATGGTTTGGTTAGTACCCCAATAATACATTTGAATAAAGATCATGCCGGTTAAAAGCGTAGGCCAAGGGATTGGCGAGTCAGCATCACCAATTAATGTTAAGCGCTCTTGTGGAATACCGCTAAAGTCGTAATCAATCGCATTAAGTGCTAAAAACACGACCAGTATTGCCATACCTAACACTAATAAACCATTATAAGTATCTGATACAGCAACCGCGCGTAAGCCACCAAAAAATGCATAAATAGCGCCTACCAATGCAAATGCGGTCGCTATGTACATTAACGGAATATCAACTTTAAACATGGTTTGCATAAATAGCGCACCAGAATAAATAACCGCAGGCATGTAAATTAGTGCGTTACCTAAAAAGAATAAGCCACCAATAACAGCACGAATATGCTTATTGTTGTAGCGTTTTTCTAACAGCTCTGTAGTGGTAGTACAGTTGTACTTGTAATAAACAGGAATAAATACTTTGGCTAAAATAATAAGCCCTAAAATAGCTGCTAATTCCCACCATACGAGCAAGGCCATTTGATTGCCATTCATGCCCACCAGCTGGTCGGTACTCAAATTTGTGAGCGTAATTGAGCCTGCAACAAACATCCAAGTAAGGCCACCGCCCGCTAAAAAATACTCTTTTGTTTGATTATCACCACTATTACGGTTTTGGCCTCGGCACTTCCAATATGTAAGTCCACCAATTAAAGCGGTTACAAAGAAAAAAACCACTAACTGCAAAATGTTGTCTGACATGTGTGTGTCTCCAGCGCGTTAAACGCAATGTCTGTCTATGTGAACGTTTTAACCTATGAAGGCTAAAAATAAATTGCACCTTACAGTGCGTGTGCATCTCGACTTAGTTCTAACTTAATTTGCTTTAATGGCATAAGTTCAGGATGCTGGTTATGACGCTTTACTAACGCATTTAACTGAAACAACGAAATAAGCATGCTGTTAAGTACGCTTAAATAACCTTGTTTGTGTAAATTGGCAATGGTATCGCTGTCTAAAGTTTGCAGTTTGTCTTCATCAACGGTGCTCAAACCTTGTATAGTTTGCGCCTCGCCTTGCTCAAACTGCAAAACAATATCTATGTTTTTAATTAGTCCTAAACGGGCAATTTCTTGAGTAAATTGATACGTTTGGTAATCATTTTTTAAATCGCTTTCGAGTAGCTTTTGCTGCGCAGTTAAATACAGGCTTGGGTTGCCTTTGGCATCAAATAGCGACTCGCCTTGCTGGGTATTAACGGCTGAGCTTTGCTCATCAATAGCAATAAAGTAATCACTGCTATTTGCCTCACGAGTGAGTAAATAAAGCGGCTGTGTTTGCATACACACGGGCGTGTATAGCGCTTGCCATTGATTGTTACTCACAAATAAACTTTGCCCAGCACTAAAGCTGGTTAAGCCCGAAATGGTGTGGCTGCCATTATGTGCGTTACGCGCTAAAAAAATAGGTAAATCGCAGGCTGATTTTGCCACTTCGTTTGCACGTAGATTAACTAAATGCTGTGTTTTTGCGTATTCAACACCCGCATTAGGGTTAATTTTTATTGCTTGGTGTTGAGTATTTGATAGTTCACTCATTGCCATAGTTACACATCCTTAAACTGGGTTAGCCGCAAGCCACTGCTCTATGTAAGCACGGTGAGGCGGCAACGTTTGCAACATCTGCTGTGTAAGCTGGCTGTTACGTTCAATTATTTGATTTGCTTGCGCATCGTTTGAGTACAAATACGCTTGCTTAGTAAAGTCGGGCTTAAAGCCCATACCGTATAAAACATACTGGTAGCTAGCTGCAGGAAATAGCTCTAACGCGCCATGAAAATCTTGAATAAGTGGGCCTCGAGTTCCCCAAAGTAATAAGTCTTCTTGTAAACTTTGTGGAATAGACTCTGGCTCTACATGCGCTTGCCAATAGGGTTCAGGGCGTTTAGTAAGCATATAGTGCAGCTTTAAAAAGTCGATAATACGCTGCCAGCGGTAATCCATTTGCTCATTAAAGCGCTTTGCAACAATCGGCATTACTTGAGTATCGGCTGGCATGTGCTCTGCTACAAAGCGAGACGAAATCTCAACCAACATAATGGCGGTTGCCTCAAGCGGCTCTACAAACCCTGCCGACATCCCCACTGCAACACAGTTTTTGTGCCAAAACTTTTCTCTGTAACCCGACTCAAAACTTATTTTTCGTGCAGTTAAACCTTTAGCGGCATCGCCTAAATAGTTACGTAAGTTTTGCTCGGCTTCTTCGTCTGATAAAAACTTGCTTGAATATACATGCCCAACACCACGGCGATGTGTTAGGCCTATATCCCAAATCCACCCAGCATTTTGTGCGGTGGCAATAGTATGGCTGGCCAGTGACTCATCACCTTCTTCGTAGGGGACTTGCATAGCTAGGGCGCTGTCGTTAAATAATACATGATCCATTTTTTTAAATGGCACGTTAAGGGCTTGGCCTAATAACAGCGATGAAAAACCCGTGCAGTCTATGTATAAATCGGCGTTTATGGTGCGGGTTTGATCTTTTAAGGTAAGGGTGTCTATAGCACCACTTTCATCAAGCTTTACCTGATCAACGGTGCCAATAATGTGCTCAATGCCTAGTTTGCTCTTACAATGTTGCTTTAATAGCTCGGCAAAAGCACCTGCATCTAAATGGTATGCGTAATTACAATTAGCTTGATACTCGCCTTGCGCAATGCCTCTTGGTGCTAGGTTTGCTTCGCAAATATCGTGCTGAAAATTAGTTTGCTGAGCAAAGTTTTCAACATTATCTAAATAGGGGGCTAAATCTATACGGCCGTAGCCTAGCGGCACTGTAAAGGGATGGTAGTAAAAATCGTTGTTGCCATGCGTCCAGTTTACAAATTTACCGCCTTGTTTAAAGGTGGCATTACAGGCTTTAAATACATCTACTTCTCGCAAACCAATTTGCTGAAGCGTGTTTTTCATAGTGGGCCAGGTACCTTCACCTACACCAATTGTTGGAATATCAGATGATTCTACCAACATCACTTTTAAGCCATCACCCTTATTACCTTGGTGATACGAAGCAATAATTGCAGCGCTCAGCCATCCTGCTGTGCCACCACCAATTACGGCAATTGTTTTTATTGTTTTATTCATAACGGACTACTCTTTGAGTATTTTATTGATAACCGGTTAGACAACAAATGCCCTTTCGGGCATTTGTTTAAATTAGTCTCATTCTGTGCAAATTAGCTACTAACTTTATTAGTAACAGTACTTATAATGCACGGCAATGAAAACTAAGAGGCAATCACTGCCTCAGCTATCAATTAAAACGTACCGCGAATACCAAACGCGTAACGTGAGCCATTATCTTCTACAGAGTAGATTTGATTAGCAAAACGACCCGTTTGCACTAGCTCTTCTTCAGTAATATTGATGCCTTCGGCAAAAATAGTGAAGTTTTCGTTGATATCGTAGCTTGCACTAATATCCCATTGACCGTACGTTTCTACGTTCACTGGTTCACCGTTAAAGCCGTTATCAACTAAGCGTAAAAAGCCTTCACGGTTATTAAACGCAATACGTGCTTGCCAGTTTTCTTGCTCGTAGAACAATACTAAGTTTTGCGAATCGCCTAAGCCTTCAAGTGCAAATGTTTGTGAAGTATCAGAGCCAACACTAATGTCGCTATCTACTACTGTGGCATTAGCAATAAAACCAAAGCCGTTTTCAAACATGTGGGTTACACCAATTTCGTAACCCGTTACCGTTGCAGACTCGCCATTTTGCGGACGACTTACAGTGTAAACTTCTGAGCTACCATTAAGCTCTGCATCGGTTTGGTCAGTACACGTAGTACACGCAAAATCAGGGCCTGTACGGTCAGTCATGTCGTATGTTTCATCACCGGTTAGGGTAACAATAAAGTCATCCACTTCTTTACTAAATACCGCAAAGCTAAATAAGTTAGCGTCGTTGTAGTACCACTCGTAAGAAATATCCCAGTTTTCAGACTGGAATGGCTTAAGAGCTGGGTTACCACCACTTGCTGTTAAGTTTTGACGACGAGGCTCGTTAAACGTTGTCGCTGGAGAAAGCTGTGACATTGTAGGACGAGTAATACTGTCGTACGCTGCAAAGCGTAAAATCATGTTATCTTGCAGTTCAAGCTTAACGTTAAACGACGGAAGTAAGTTTGAGTAACTTGTCCCTTCTTGAATGTCTGTTGCAGGGCCAAATACGTTTTGGAATAAAGTCGCATCAGAGGTAGGAATAACATCACTGATAAAACTTTGTACAGCAGCGACTTCAATATCTGTTTCTGAGTAACGTGCACCCATGTTAACCGTAACTGGCATATCAGCTAGATCAAAGCCAATGGTAAAGTCCATGTAAAGGCTAGTGATATCTTCGTTAATTGTGTAACGGTTATTTTGTAATGTTGGCTCTACAGGGAAACCTTGATCAGCTAGGTAATCAAGCATTTTGTCGCCGTCGTAGCTATAAAATGTATCGATTAAACCTGGGAAGTAATTACTTGCTGAATACGCTTCAAAATCAATTTCATCAATAGGAGCTTGCGTGCCGTAACCACAAAATTGACATTGGCTACCAAAAATTTGGAAGCTTGATTTTTCACGTTCTTGACGATATGCACCAAAGTTAATGCGATCAACTGGGCCTTTGTCTGGCACGTATTCAAAATCGGCTTTAATTTCGGTAATTTCATCTTCATCAGTAAACTGGTTGCCCACTTCGTTATAGTGAAGACGCGCAAGGCTTGCATCTGGCAGCGAGCCATTTTCAAACCCATCATGCTGTACGGTAGGAATACTTCCTGTACCATCAAAGCTGTAGCTATTAATAATACCCACTACGTTAAAACGGTCATTACCTGCACGGTCGTTTTCAGCTGTTGAGCGAGACACATCAAACTTTGCTTTTAATGACTCATTTACTTGCCAGTCAACGTTAACACCAAATGCTTTGTTAGTTACATCACGTGAGTTACGCGTGTGTGATACAAAGTCAGTTGCAGGGTTGCCACTGGCGTTACCTAATCCTACTTCTTGCGTAAAGGTAAGCAAAGTACCCGTTTCTGGGTCGATTGTTGCGCTACCTACGCGGTCTGGTTCAAACCAAGACGCTAAATCGCGTACTGATGAGTCCACTTCAAATTTTGAAATTAAGCCATCTACGGTAATAGTGATATCGTCAGACGGTGCATATTGTAATACTAAGCTTGCATTGGTACGTTCACGGTCTTGCTCATCAACAACTTGGTCCCAGTTACGTGGAATATATGCATTGTCATACAGTACGCCGTCTTGTGGGTTAGAGATTGTTTGGCCACCGCGCCAACCAGCCGTTAAAATTTGGTTGTTTTGCAGTTTACGTTGCTGATTAGTAATAGCAAAAAGCACACCGAGCTTGTCGTCGTTAAAGGTATTACTTACTAAAAATGAAGCCGATGGCGATACTTCTTCAGAAAGGCTTTCGTACATACCCTTAACTGAACCAATAACGTGTAAGCCACCAAAATCAAAAGGACGAGCCGTGGTTACGTTTACCGTACCACCAATGCCGCCTTCTTGAAGTGTTGCGCTATTACTTTTATAAATATCAGCGCCGGTGATTTGATCTGCTGCTAGTACATCAAAATTAAATTCACGACCTGCGCTGTCTGTCGCAATTTGACGACCATTTACAAGTACCGTATTAAATTGCGGGCCAAAACCACGAATTGTTACTGCCTGCCCTTCACCGCCACTACGGTCAATGGCTACACCTGTGATACGTTGCAGAGACTCTGCTACGTTTAAATCAGGAAATTTACCAAGATCTTCTGCTTTAATCCCATCAGTTACAACATTAGATGCTTTTTTATCTAACATTGATGAACGTAAGCTGCTGCGAATACCCGTTACTGCGATAACCTCAACATCTTTATCTACTGTCGGTGTGTCACCTTCAGCGCCTTGAGCTGCAACGTGGCCGCTTGCCAATATACCTGTAATAGCAATACTGAGCGCGGTTTTCTTGTTGAACGATAACTTATTGTTAATTATCATTTTTTAAAAACTCCTGATTGTGTGTAGTCATTTTGTCGTTGTATGGTGTGTATAGCTTCAAATACTATTTATAATATAAATACTTTAAATTGAGCAAAAGTGCAACCTTTTCCTTAATTATGGCTATCTTTTTGTTACGTGTATTTTTCTTTTTGTTTTCTTTAATTTAACAGTAGAATTAGTACGTTATTGCGAAAATGCAAAAATTATTTGCTGAGTATATTCTTCATCCGGCAATAAATTAGCTTTTGGGAAATCGCTTCTGTTTGCTGCATTAGGCCAATTTTGCGCTTCTAAACACAATGCTTGGCGTGCTTTAAAAGGCGCTCCTACAAAGTTTGCGGTATATAACTGCATGCCTGGTTGGGTACTTTTAAGGGTTAAATTAACGCCCGTGTGTGGCGAGGTTAATGTAGCCATTGTTTTTAAACGATTGTCATCACTAAAAATATAGCAGTGATCAAAGCCATTTCCAGCCTTTAACTGAGGGTGAGCCTCACTTAGCGCTGTACCCACCTGTGTGCGCTTGGTAAAGTCAAAACAGCTGCCGGAGCCATCTTCATGATGGGCAAGCGGTATACTGTTACTATCGATAGGTAAATAGGTGGCGGTATTTATTTGCAGTAGATGTTCGTTAATGCTCTCACTGCCTTCAAGATTAAAATAGCAGTGGTTGGTAAAGTTAACGAGGGTTTCTTTATCGGTAGTTGCTTGGTAACTGAGGATTAACTCGCCATTGCGTGCAGTGATTGTTTGCCAAACTTGTAACTGGCCTGGAAAACCTTCTTCTCCATCGGCGGAGCAATAATAAAGCTCTACTTCATTATCACTTTGCTGAGTGACTTGCCACTGCACTTTATTAAAACCTTTTTCGCCACCGTGCAAACTATTTGGGCCATTATTTGCCTTAAGCTGATACTCGGTACCAGACAACACAAAGCGTCCATTTTCAATACGATTTGCATAACGCCCTACTGTTGCACCTAAATAAAATGGGTTTTCTAGGTAATACTGTGGGTCGCTCACTGTGAGCGTCATCTCTTGGTTATTAAACTTTATACTTTTGATAATAGCGCCAAATGGCAGTATTTCTGCAGTTAAGCTTTTACCATCGCTAAGCGTTATCACCTCTAACGGTTTATTGCCAGTTGTAGATGCCACATTCATTCTCCATAAACTACCAGCTCAACAGTACCTGTTATAGCGGTGCAACAATATATAATATAAATAGTATATAAGTGAGAAGCGTAACTCAATTAAAATACGTTAAAAAAACAGCGATAAAAATTTACAGCTGTCGCTTGTGGTTTACATGACTGCTTTTTGCTGCGTGTAGTAAACTAGTTAAACTAGGTGCTCGTTTAGTGCCGCTACTTCGGCTTCACTTAAATTTTGTTTAGCTTTGCTTTTAAAGTTATAGCGCACTAATACAGTTTTACCCACAACACAGCATTTACCTTGCTGCCACGCCTCCTGCTTAATAGTAAAAGAGCTATTTCCTATATGCTCTACTACCGTTTTTATTGTTACTTCGTGAGCATAAAATAATTCACCTACAAACGATGCTTCTATTTTAGCGATGATCAACTTCCAGTCATGCGGGTTTAGATCGGGGGTAAAAAATTTAAAAATAGGGACACGTGCTGCTTCAAACCATACAGGGAGTACGGTATTGTTGATGTGTCCGAGTGCATCTGTTTCGCTAAAGCGCGGCATCACTTTTTCAATAAACATAAAAATCCAAATAATAACTAAATAAAAAGGTAAATCATGACGGACTTTATCCACGTTATTGATAACGCGTTAAGCGATGATTTTTGCGATAACTTTATTACCACTTTTTCTAAAAGCCCGCATGTAAAGCAAGGAGTAACCTCTGGCGGTGTGGACTTAAAAAAGAAAGACAGCCACGACCTGCAATTAAACAGTTACCCAGAATACGCCCAACAATTAAAGCATATTCAACAAACCACTGCACAGCATGTTTTTAACTATGTAGAAGAACACTTTTTTATGCTGATTGGCGCTTTTGGCCTAAAAGTTTATCACCCAAAAACGGGGGAGGTTGTAGATTTAACACATGAGAACTTTGACGAGGTGGGCAAGCCTCAGCTTCCTGTTTTGGTGCAGCAAATATTTAGACTAGGAAATATTCAGGCACAAAAGTACGAGGTAAATAAAGGCGGTTACCCTTATTGGCATAGTGAAGTGTACCCACAGCTACAACACAATGAAGCATTGCACCGTATTTTGTTATTTATGTTTTATTTAAACGACGTGGAAGAAGGCGGGGAAACAGAGTTTTATTATCAAAAACGTAAAATAGCCCCTAAAAAAGGCACCATGGTGATAGCCCCTGGCTACTTTACGCATACCCATCGAGGTAATAAGCCCATTTCTAACGATAAGTATATTTTAACCTCGTGGGTGCTATTTAACCGAGCTGAACAAATATACGGTACACCTAAGGGCTAGCTCCTAAGTAATCAGCCAATAAAAAAGCCATAAGCTTTTACTTATGGCTTTTAAAGTGCTGAATGGGTAAGGCTTTAACCTAGTAACCCATCAAACAAATCAAATAACTTATCTAGCTCAGCTGTTGTGTTGTAATGCATACAACCAATGCGCACTACACCGCCTTTATCAAGTACGCCTAACTGCTCACATAAGCCTTGTGCATAAAAATGTCCATCCCACACACAAATATGCTGTTTGCCTAAGAACTCAGACACTTCACGGGGCTCTAGCCCTTCAAAGGTTAAAGCAAATGTAGGTGTACGCTCGTTTAAACGCTCAAGGTCATCAATGCCAAATAGCTTAATACGCGGGTAATTAACTAAACGCGTTAAAAAGTACTCACTCAATGCCATTTCGTGCTGTTTTGTTTTAGCAAAAGCCGCAGTTAGTTTTTCACGGCGCGTGTGACTGTCATCAAGCCCACTAATTGCAGCAATGTAATCAACAGCGGCAACAAAACCAGCTAAGGCTTCAAAGCTTTGCGTGCCTGTTTCCCATCGACCTGGTGCTACATCTTTAGCTGGTTCTACTTTGTAAGGCGTAAAACCTTCAAGATGCTGTGTTTTACCGTACACCATGCCTAAGTGAGGGCCAAAAAACTTATATGCTGAGCAGGCCAAAAAGTCGCAATCAAGGGCCTGTACATCTACAAGCTCATGCGGTGCATAATGCACGGCATCAACGTACACTAATGCGCCTACAGCATGGGCAAGCTCTATAATACGTTTTACATCGTTAATAGAGCCTGTGGTATTTGAAGCATAAGTAACAGCCACTAATTTAGTATTACTGTTAAGCAAGCTTTCAAACTGCGCCATATCTAAGCTGCAATCAGCCTCGTTAATTAAAGCGGTTTGAACTTTAACGCCTTTATCTTCTGCGGCTTGCTGCCATGACGATACATTTGAGAAGTGATCAGCGTTAGTTACAATAATCTCATCACCGGCTTGCCAATCGCGTGAAATAGCACGGCTAAAGCTAAAGGTCAGGCTGGTCATGTTAGGGCCAAACACAATATTTTGTGCACTTGGCGCATTAAGTAAATCTGCCGCTGTTTGGCGTGCACTCGCCATTAGCTCTACCGTTTTATCACTTGAAAAAAACGCACCGCCTAAGTTTGAGTTATAGTGCCCTAAATAAGCAGTCATTGCATTTAGTACAGACTGCGGCACTTGAGAGCCACCAGGGCCATCTAAAAATATCGGCGATTTACCATCAACGGTTTGTGTTAGTGCAGGAAACTGCTCACGTAATTGCGCTATGTTCATGAGCATTCCTTAAGAGGTAAGTACAAAACAATCCAGGTAACCTGGCTTGCTAGTATCGACTTTGTTCATTGGCGTTGCATTGTGCCAAACCTGACGGTCGTTTATTAGTGCAAACATACCGTCTTTAATTTCCATTTTAAAACACGGTTCAGCTTGCTTGTTTTCGTATACTAGCAGTTCGCCGCCTTCTAAGTTTTCGTGTGAAACGCCACATACACAAACATGGTCAAAGCCATCTTGGTGCACACCTTCAGGTGCTGCGGGCGTATCGCTATCAATGGCAAGCATTCTAAATTGATGTATTTCAATATCACGGCCTTCATCAATGCCGGTAAGCTCACAAAACTCACTTACAATGCTTTTCATACCTTGAGACTCAAGTAAGCTCTGCTCTAAATTTTCATAAGTACGCTCAACATTACCCTGAAAGGTATTAATAGAATCGTCTTGAACAAACGCTTTGGCAGCTTGAAGTTTTAGCTCACCATTTTGAAATTTAATTACCGAGTAACGACGCTTACGAAATTCACCATCTGCATACGGATTAGCAGGTAGGTTATCAAAAGAAGGCTTAACCAAATCAATATTTGCTTGGTTAATAAAACGAAGTTGCAGTAAATTCTGGTTGTTTAATGCAGTCATAAAATCTCGCTTAAAATAATGAGAATATTAAAAGAGATTTTAATGCATGTGTGGAGGATTTTCTGAGCATAAATTGGGATATAAAAGATTAAAAGTTAAATTTTAAGATCTAAAATTCTAGTTTATTGAAAATTTAATTCAAAAAAATTGGCTACGCTGCGTAGCCAATTTATTAAATTTAATCACCGCTCTAATTTTATCTCGAAACTATAGAGCGTATTCACTCCATTAGTTCAAATGCGATATTAATATCGCAGCTTTGCGCCAAATAATGAACCGTGTATGTATTGTCTTCTAAAACGCCATCACACCCGCTTATAGACTCTAATTTATAGCCTGCATTTGCAGAAATATTAAAGGTTAACGTATCGCCATGAAAGCTTGTGTAGTTTTCAACGCCGTTATTTACTACACCATTACCATCTGAATAAACTGTAACATCATACCTTGGCTCAAAAATCGTAAAGGTCATCTCTTCTTGATTTTGACATGCTGTACCTTGTAAATACTCACAAAGCACTATCTCATCGCGATCATTTGAAATAAATTCAATCACCTTGCTTTGACCGTCTTGCTCGTAGGTAAACTTACCTTCGACTAATTCAAGTGATGCAGCTTTAATATCGTTTTTCCAAAGCTCGTACCCATCCACATAGTAAACTCCCCATTTTACGAAGTTCTCACCACTATGCTCGTAAATTTCAAAAGGGATTTCATGCTCATGAAACTTATCAGTACTTGTATTTTCAATATAGTTTTCAAAGTAAAGTGATGCGTAAGAAAAGCTTTCTTCTCCCGTATTTGTATCAAACGCTCTAGATACACGCTCAACTACTTGGTAGTCATCATTGCGATTAATAAGCCTATAATCCATTGTATAGTCATTAAAACACGTCTCTAAAGTCAAATCACAATCGGAGCCGTATGTTTCTGTTAGTTGATCGTATTTTCTGCTGCGGCTAAAGCTCCCCCCTTTAAACTCACCTTGAATGGAACTTGTAGAATAAGTGAAGAACACTTGGCCATCTTCATATATTTGTAGCTCATCCCAAATGGTCTCTAAGTCATGGCCTTCTTTAAATAAGTGACGCCCAGTAAAGTTACTCGGGGTAATTTCTTGCTCTTCTTGCCTAACCATTATGGCAACATTTACTTGCTTTTCATCTTCATACTGGCCTTGCATTATTACTTGATAGCCAAGGTCTATATCCTTGGTAATATAGATATCTTCAACGCTATCAGAAGTCGTAATTTTAAGTCCTGCTGCTGTTTGCAGCCAAGTAAAGTCCTCTATTTGCGCTTCATCTATAGTATCGACTACGCTACCTGTCCCATCATCATTTAGCAGTAATTCCTTCACGGTATCTTCAGATGGAATACCTAACGACCAACTACCAACCAAATCGCTTGAGGTTAAATCAATTTGAGGTGCTACTGAATCAAATAACTTAACATGGCTATCACTGTGCCACTCTTCAACTAGTTCCTCGTTACGAAACTTACTTAAACTTTGCGTCATTTGGTACCAGCCGTTACCTAAATCGAAACGTTCCTTTAGTACAATACTGGTCATTACATCTTTACGTCTAACTTCTACTTGAGTGCCATTTTCAACTTCATACGCAACACTTTCATTTAAGACATACTCATCAGAAAAATAAACTCTAATTTCGTCAAAATATTTCGACCAAGTGATCGCAACCTGGTTATTGCCAGTAAATGCGCCCTCTTCATTTTCATTAAGCTCTAATTTGAAAGAGGTAGAGGTAAAGTAATCAGGATTATTAATTAAAAATTGCCCTGATATTGTTTCTGGCTTTTCCACAAATGTAGCATTAATTTCGCAGTCACTGTGTCCACTAAAGGCAATATAATATTCGCCCTCAATATAACCTTCGCAGCCCTCTATTGAATCAACCTCATAGCCCTCATTAGGCACTATATTAAAACCAACTAGCTGAGCAAAAGGCACCTCTTGTACTGCAGGCTGTAGTTGACCAAATTCATTAGATGGAGCTGTTAAAGTCACTCGTGGGTTTTTAGATTGATAGACTGTTTTATCGCTCTGTGTACAGCTACTACCTTGTTGGTAATTACAAATAGTGTATGTTTCGCCATCACCACTAACAATTTCAAAAAGCCATGTTTGCGCATTTTTTTGATATTCGATTACGCCTTCATTTAACTGCGCTTCATACTCTATGCCATCGATTGTTATCGTAAGTGAGCCGTCATCGTAATTAACCCTGATTCGATCTTCTATTACTTGCTCACCAGCACTTTTATAAAGATTAAAACTGCTTTGTAATAAGTTAGGTGTAAACTCTGAATAGCTCAGCTCTTTACTATATTGGTAAATAAGTAAATTTCTCTGAATGTCGTACATGTCCCCTTCAGGAGAGAACCATTTAAACTCTCTTAATAAGTAATAATGACTATCTTCTACTGCAATGATGTCATGGGTTACTTCTGCGCTTAAGTAACAGGTTTCATTAAATCCTTCACAACTGCTAACGGTGTAACCTTCATACTCATAGCGGCGTCTAATTAGATTGCCATCTTCAAGAATCCCTTGGAAAGACGTAGTCCCTAGCCCTAACATAATCGTACCATCGGCAAATACGTTCATATCATAAAGTTGTGACGTGCCAATAAAGCCCTGCCAGCGCCCAACTAAGTCATCATTTGATAAAGACACCGCTTCTCTTTTTATCATCAGGCCATATTGGCTATCGGCAGGATCCGCTGATGTGGTATCTAATGAAACTAGCTGATAGCCTGCTTTTAAATTTTTAGTAAACCAAAAATTTGTTGTACCAACGCTACCGCCTTCATCATAGGTTACTTGTAATTTATTATTAGTCAGCTCCCACTCAAACGGTGCCGAATTATCACTTAAAACAGCGCCGGTCCCATCATCATAGAAAGCAATAGTCTCTAGGTGACTAATGAAATTACGACTTTCTGTTCGCTCCATTTCCCACTCACCGACAATATCTTCGACGGTCAAACTTAAGGTTTTACTTTTAAGAATAAGGTTGGTGGTTTGTATTTCTTGCTTGTTTTGCACCTCAATGCTGTTTTCGTAAACTGTAATATCACTTTTAATATCTATTGTTTTAAAAACATCGTTTTCGCCGAGTACTTGTAACGAGAATGAATTTAAATGCTCATCATAAACAGTTTCAACATCGTCTTCGGTCTGGGAGTATTTATTAATAAGTACAGGAGACTGTAAAGTAACTTCTATTTTACCACTCACTTCTTGCCATGTTAGTGAGCTACCCGTAACTGCATGATACTGACCAGTACCGTTTTCGTTTAAAGTTAAGTGACTGGCTGGATTTGCATAGTAGCGCGGGGAGTTAATTATATATTCACCAACCAATGACTCTTTTGAGCCTGTTACTAAATCTTCATCTTCTTTAATTTCGGTTTTCGTTTGCTCTATTAGGTCAGGATCTTGCTCATTAACGTCCTCTTCAAACTGCTCTGCTGCTTCTTCATTAGTTACTAAATCGAGGGTGCTCTCTACGCCCTCCGGCAACTCGTAATCAGGGTTATCTACAATAATTTTAATCAGGCTTGCAAGTTGTACTTTTTCATCAGCATCAACATTTAAAAGTGCATTATCTAGCTCATCTTCACTTGTCGGTTCATCACCGTCTCTTACAATCAGTGCATACTCTGCTGTTGTCACATTAGTTGTGTTGACGCCAAAGTTTTCATCACTGTCTAAAATGCCATCATCGCCTGCCTGCGTAGCTAACTTTTTAACAGAACTAAGCTGAGATATAAATTCAACCCCAGGATTTAAATCATCCCGCCCTTTAGCTTTAACTTTTACTAGGGTTTGCTCTAAGGCTTCATCGACATCTAATACTATTGTGTAAACACCATTTTCATCTGCTGTAGCTGAATAAGTTTTATCACCTATGGTTATTTCTACACTTGCAAAACTAATCGTGTTGTCGGTAATTAAGCCATTAAGCGTAACTGCCGTTGAGTTACGTTTAATTAATACTTGCTGAGTAGCGCTTGTTGTTGCTCCATCATCATCTTCTACTGTTACTGTAAAATTAACGGTTACATCTTCTGTAATGTCGGGTGAGAGATAAGTGATTTCATTTGAGTTTGGGTTTTGTGCGCTGAGGTTTAAAGTGGAGTCATGCTGCCAATAATAATTTACTATTTGCCCGTCTGAGTCTGAAGCGCTGGCAGTAAGTGAAAAGCTGGTTTTTTCTTGTATTTCGCCTTGGCCAGAAATTACTACAGAGGGGGCTAAGTTTACAATTTCGTCGCTATCCTCATCTTTATCAAAACTACAGCCAGATACTAAAAAACACGCACTCACAGTACTCGCTATTAGTTTTAATCGGTAGTTACTTTTATTTTCCATTATGTGCTCCGATAGTTATTTAATGCGGAGCTAAAAAATACTTGTTGATTGCTCCCTCAATCATTAACAAATGTTACTGCCACTTATAATTGTTCATTTTTTGTTAATTTTCAACTTTATTTACTAATTATTTTTTTAGAACTTAACTACTGAAAGTTTTGAATTTTATTTTAGCCAATAAAAAACCCGCCTAAGCGGGTTTTTTAAAACAGGTTTAATTATACAGCTTGCTGAATAATTACGTTATCTGCTTTTTTAGTGTACTGAGGCATACGGTGGAAGTTCAAGTAACGGTATGTATCTGCAGCCGTTGCGTTGATTTTCGCCGCGTATTCTTGGTACTCAGCTGGTGTAGGTAATTTACCTAAAATTGCAGCTACTGCAGCAAGCTCAGCTGATGCTAAGAATACATTTGCACCTGTACCTAAACGGTTAGGGAAGTTACGTGTTGAGGTAGAAACAACCGTTGCTTTATCAGCAACACGTGCTTGGTTACCCATACACAGTGAACACCCTGGCGTTTCGATGCGTGCACCAACACGGCCAAAGATACCGTAGTAACCTTCGTCAGTTAGTTGGTCTTTATCCATCTTCGTTGGTGGAGCTACCCAAAGTTGAGTTGGAATACGACCGCTAAAGCCATCTAGTAATTTACCCGCAGCACGGAAGTGACCAATGTTAGTCATACAAGAACCGATGAATACTTCGTCGATTTTCTCGCCTGTTACATCAGAAAGTAAACGTGCATCATCTGGGTCATTTGGAGCACAAAGGATTGGCTCTTTAATTTCTGCTAGGTCGATTTCTACAACGTGCTTGTACTCTGCGTCAGCGTCAGCTTCCATAAGTTCTGGGTTTGCTAGCCACTCTTGCATTGCTGTAATACGACGTTCGATTGTACGTACATCGCCGTAACCTTCAGAGATCATCCATTTAAGCATAACAATGTTAGACTCAAGGTATTCACTGATAGACTCTTTAGAAAGTTTAACAGTACAACCTGCTGCTGAACGCTCTGCTGATGCATCTGATAATTCAAACGCTTGTTCAACAGTTAAATGCTCAACACCTTCGATTTCTAGTACGCGACCAGAGAATTCGTTGATTTTACCTTTTTTCTCTACTGTTAATAAGCCTTGCTTAATACCGTAGTAAGGGATTGCGTGTACTAGGTCACGTAAAGTGATACCTGGTTGCATTTCACCTTTAAAGCGAACCAAAATAGACTCAGGCATATCAAGTGGCATAACGCCTGTTGCAGCTGCAAACGCTACTGCACCAGAACCCGCTGGGAACGAAATACCTAATGGGAAACGTGTATGTGAATCACCACCAGTACCTACTGTATCTGGTAATAACATACGGTTTAACCAAGAGTGAATTACACCATCACCTGGACGAAGTGAAACACCGCCACGGTTCATGATGAAATCAGGAAGCGTATGGTGTGTGTTTACGTCAATTGGTTTAGGGTAAGCAGAGGTATGACAGAATGACTGCATTGTTAAATCTGCAGAGAAACCTAAACATGCTAAGTCTTTAAGCTCATCACGTGTCATAGGGCCTGTAGTATCTTGCGAACCTACAGTCGTCATTTTTGGCTCACAGTATTGGCCTGGGCGAATACCTGCTACGTTACATGCTTTACCAACCATTTTTTGAGCTAGTGTAAAGCCTTTATCAGACACTTCAGTTACTGCTGGTACTTTAAATACGTCAGTAGCACCTAAACCTAAAGAGGTACGTGCTTTATCTGTTAAACCACGACCAATGATTAGTGGAATACGGCCACCGGCACGTACTTCATCTAAAATTACGTCTGATTTAAGTTCAAAAGTAGAGATAACGTCATCAGTACCGTGGCGCTTAACAACACCTTCGTATGGGTAAATATCAATTTGATCACCCATGTTGAACTCATCAACATTTAACTCGATTGGTAACGCACCCGAATCTTCCATTGTGTTGAAGAAGATAGGCGCTATTTTGTTACCTAAACATACACCACCAACGCGCTTGTTTGGTACAAACGGAATGTCATCACCCATAAACCAAAGCACAGAGTTAGTAGCAGATTTACGAGAAGAACCAGTACCTACAACGTCACCCACATATGCAAGTGGTAAGCCTTTAGTTTTTAATTCTTCTAATTGTGAGATAGGTCCAACTTCACCTGGTTTTTCAGGGTTGATACCATCACGCTCATTTTTTAGCATCGCTAAAGCGTGAAGCGGGATATCTGGACGAGACCATGCATCTGGTGCAGGTGATAAATCATCGGTATTTGTCTCGCCGGTTACTTTAAATACAGTAACTGAGATTTTTTCAGCAACAGCTGGTTTGTTAGTAAACCATTCAGCGTCAGCCCAAGATTTAATAATCTTTTTAGCGTGCTCGTTGCCTGCTTTTGCTTTTTCTTCTACATCGTAAAATGCATCAAACATTAACAATGTGTTTGATAGGCCTTTTACAGCGATAGGTGCAAGTGTTTCGTCATCAAGAAGCTCAATCATTGGGGCGATGTTGTAACCACCTAACATTGTACCTAATAATTCTGCTGCTTTTTCTTTAGATACTAATGGAGATTGTGCTTCGCCTTTAGCCACTGCTGCTAAAAAGCCTGCTTTAATGTATGCTGCATCATCAACACCTGGTGGTACGCGGTTGATTAATAAATCTAGGATGAACTCTTCTTCACCTGCTGGTGGAGTTTTAATTAGTTCAATAAGATCAGCCGTTTGCTGAGCATCTAATGGCGCTGGTACGATACCTAACGCGGCACGTTCTTCTACGTGTTTACGATATTCTTGTAGCACAATATTGCCCTCTTGGTGACGTGAAAGTATTCGGTAGCGCCTCATGCGCAAAAAAAAGTAACCCAATACTTATAGTATTCTAACGCGGGATTATAAAGCTTTTATGTATAGATGAAAATCCATCCAGCTAAGCAACTGATTATACCGACTATAAATATTATGAATAGTGGTAAGCGTAAATTCTATTTTCATGAATGTTTGTTAAGTAATAATCATTCTTGTTTAATCAGATCAATACTGCGCATGCTGTTTTAAAGGCATAAAAAAACCCAGCACTAAGCTGGGTTTTTAAAATAAGGTAAGTAACTATTAACGCTTAACTTTTACACGTTCAATAGATTTTACATGTGCTTCTACACGACGGTTTTCAGCGTGAGCTGCTTTAGTGTTAGCTGTGTTTTTAAGACGCTCTTCACCTAAACCTACAGTAGTAATGCGATCTTCAGCAATACCATCTTTAATTAGCTCTTTAGCAACGTCATCAGCACGCTTTTTAGAAAGCATCTTGTTGTAGTTTGCATTACCTACAGCTGAAGCATGACCTTCAAGTAGTACTGTTGTATCTGTGTGCTCTTTTAAGAACTCAGATACTGAAGCGATATCAGTAAAGTACTGTGAACCAACTTCTGCTGAATCATGCGGGAAAGTAACGAGTAAGCTAGTTGTTACTTCACGGTCTTCATATAAAGTACAGCCATCGCCATCAACAGCGTCTGTCATTGGTGTGTTAGGACATTTATCATCTTTATCTAAGATGTTGTCGTTGTCGCTGTCTTTAGGTTGTACAGGTACTTCTACTACTGCTGTAGGCGCTGGCTCTACCGGCTTTTCAGGCATAGAGTTTTGGCCAAATAAGTAGTTAATACCAATTTTAGCACCTACATCTGTGTAACCTTTATCAAGACCTTGATATACCGCAGTTTCAGCGTTTACGAAAAAGCCGTCTGTAATAAAGTGTTGGTAACCAACACCTGCGTTTAAGAATGTGTTGTCATCGACTACGTCCATTTCTTTAATACCGAACAAGCCGTAGAAAGGACCGCCGTCAAGGTGGTAAAGCGCATCAATACCGTAACGCTCGCCGTCAATATTATTACGATTGCCCGCAGCTTTATCGAACGCATTAAAGTCCATATCTGCATACTCAAGGCGTGCGCTCCAGTAATCGCTGAAACGGTAACCTGCTTCTACACCCCAGCCAGTTGACTCGTTTACATCAAGGCCAGCTTGAGCGCGCATGTTTTCCCATGACGCATCATAGTAGTCACCAAATGCACCAATGTAGAAACCTTCTTCTTTATCAGCAGCGAATGTAGACGCGCTAGTTGCAGCTAACGCAATTGCAATTGTAAGTGATTTTAATTTCATTGTTTTCTTCCCATTTTAACAACTTAGAAAATTGTAGCTAATTCTGTACTAGCTCAACCAGTTTTGTACACACTACCCGAGCTTTTGTTAATCAATACTTAACGAAAAATAAAGTTTATAAATTTTTTCAACGATCTACAGGCATTCCAACCACCAATTGTAGGTTAAGTAAAAATTTTTACCTAATCTACAATTAATAAATAATGGTATTTTATAAATAGTTACTTTTTATGAACGTGCACAATACCACTGAGTATATAACTGCTCAATCATTGTACACTGCATTATGTAAAAATGACTATTTTTAATCAAAAACTTACATATATTTACAGTACTTAAGTACCGCAAAAAGTTTGATAGCCCTTGTCGTCTTCACCAGTCTCTTGAAAGCGGACTAAATTAGCTGTTTTATGATATGGGTTACTCATCACAGTTAAGAAGTCACTTAACAGCTCACTCTCGCCGTGTTGATTATATTGCGCAAGGATTTCTTCGACGATGTGATTACGCGGTATAACCCTTGGGTTAGCCGCTCTCATTAGGTTATAGCTGTTTTCATCACATCTTTTTTGCCATAACTGGGCCCATTGCGTTAATTCATCTGGTACTTTGCCACCATTTAGTGACTCGGTTAAGGTATCAAAGGTATTGGTGTAATCGAGCTTATACTCTTGAAATAACAATAATAGCTTACTGACAAGTTCCACATCGTCTTCGTTATGACCTGCTAAGCCCAGTTTTTGCGCCCACATTTGATTGTACTGCTCGTTAAATAGCGTTGAGAACTGGCTGATTATAGGCGTCATTAAACTTACAGCTTGTTCGTCGTCATCATTTATCAGCGGTATTAGGCTCTCAGCTAAACGAGCGCAGTTCCAGCTCGCTATGTTTGGTTGATTACCATAAGCATAACGACCTTGCTTATCAATTGAGCTAAACACAGTATCAAAATCAAATCTATTCATCATTGCACACGGGCCGTAGTCGATAGTTTCGCCGCTTATTAAGGTATTATCAGTATTCATAACGCCATGAATAAAGCCCACTCGCATCCAGCTAATAACCAGCGCTAGCTGACTATTTATAACGGCTGCTAAAAAGTCTAAATAGCGCTGTGCCCCTGTTGATTTTATACTTGGGTAATGACGCTCAATAGCTACATCAGCTAATTTTTTTAATCCTTCGACATCACCTTGAGTTGCTAAATATTGAAACGAGCCAACCCGAATATGGCTACTTGCCAAACGGGTAACAATTGCGCCTGGTTGTGGCGGATTACGATAAACAACTTCACCAGTGCCTACAACAGCCAAACACCGCGTGGTTTTAATCCCTAAGCCATGCATAGCTTCGCTCATAATATATTCACGTATAGCTGGACCTAGTGCGCACCGCCCATCGCCCCCTCTAGAATACGGGGTAGCACCAGAGCCTTTTAATTGAATATCCCACAGCTGGTTTTTATCATCACTTATAGCACCGAGTAAATGTGCTCGCCCATCACCCAAACGTGGTGAAAAGTGTCCAAACTGGTGCCCAGAATAACCAAGCGCTACCGCCTTTATTTGCTGTGGTTCATTGCCTGCAAAGGTACTAGCGCGCAGCTGTGGCTCAACAACTATATTAAACTGCTTAGCTAACGATGCGTTCCACAGCAGCAATTGCGGGGCAGCAACACTTGAGGGTTGATCCTCTATCGCGAAATTATCTGCTATGTCTGTGTATCTTGGCACTAGATTCATGGTTAATCCTCTGTTTGTTGGCTTATGCCTACACGGTTATCGCCCACACTGTAAGCCACAATTAAACTCAGCTCTTGCATGCTTAAACCACTTTGTTTTTGCATTTCGTTAAAAAATGCCTGCGCAGCAGTGAGTGATTTTTTAGTTTGCAGCCCGCCATCAATTATTTTATGCGCTCTTAGGTAACTTTCTACATCCCGCGAAAGTAAAAATGTATCTTTACCAAGCGCTCTTAAAGCATAGGGGCCAGTATTTCCACCTAAACGAGCGCCGTGTTTTTTTAAATGCGCCCATAAACCAATAATATTATCTGTTGGCCACTGGGCAATAAACTTGCTAAAACTGCCATGCTCCTGTGCTATTTCGTGGATCATGTAAGCATTTTCAGGAATCGTTTTCACTTTTTTATAATTACGAATAATGCGCTCATCCGTTGCTTTTTGCTCTAGCATATCGGGCGGCATCATTAATAACTTATCAACACTAAACTGCCAAAAAACCTCTCTAAAGCCCGGCCATTTGCTGTTTATTACCGACCAATAAAAGCCACTTTGAAAAACCTTTCGGGTAAATTCTTCAAGCCAGTCGTCGTCACTTAACGTGCTTAACGCTTTTTTAGATAAAGGTTTTGCGAGTAATAACTTAAGCATTTTTTCAGAGCCTTTTCGCTCTACCGCTCGCTTATAAATATCACTAAATTTTTCCATACTTATTAAATACCTCGCTGCTTATAGGGTTAGTGTACGAGAAAAGCAGCCAATACGTAACCACCGCTATTTTCGATGAGCTGTTCTGTATTTAGCAGCTTGACACCTAGACGGCTAAAATGTTTTAATCGCCGCAATTACCCTATTTAAATTGTATTTTGTTAAACCTTTTGTGTTTACGCAAAATACAAAGGGCTAGAAGAGGTGCGTTATTCAGGTAGCGTATGTTAGGAGCGCAAACTCCAGTGAGCATACGCCAGGGGAATACCGCCGAGAGGTAAACGCTTTTGCGAAGCAATTACTTCGGGCGACTAGGTTGAATCCTAGCGACTGTCACCAATAGCAGCTTTAAAGCAGCTTATTAGTTTGGTGGAGAGCTTCTGGTCTTAAATAATAAGGCCGTGCGCCCTATTATTTTAAGCCCATTCGCTCTTCGAATACTGTTCGAACGACGTTAATGCGGCTCACATCATACAGCCTCCTTAATATCTCGAACACCTTATAGGTTCGTAAGAGATGATCAACAACTTCAATTTAGACGACTACGCACTGTGGACAGCGCTTGTTACGCCGTTTGATCAACAAGGTAATGTTGACTACGACACGCTCACAACACTTGTTAGCGCACAAGAAGCGGCACAAAACGGTATTTTACTGCTCGGTAGTACAGGTGAAGGCTTAGCCCTTACGCTTAAAGAGCAGCAAGGCATTGTTGAGCACGTGTGCCAATTAAAACCCAGCGTACCGCTTATGGTTGCTGTGGGCGGTAGTAATTTAGCCCAACAAGAAGAATGGGTTAGCTACTGTAACCAATTACCTATTCACAGCTACTTATTAGGCTCGCCGCTTTATGCAAAACCAGGGGCTGTAGGTCAAACACATTGGTACGAAAGCTTATTAAACGAAAGCGCGCATCCGTGTATGTTGTACAACGTACCTGGGCGCAGCGGTGTAAGCATTCCTATCGAAACCATTGAAAACTTAAAAGCGCACCCAAAACTTTGGGCCTTAAAAGAAGCCAGTGGCAACATCACACAATTTGAAGCATACCGACAAGCCGCGCCTAATTTAGCGCTATACAGTGGCGACGATGCACTTATGCCCTACTTTGCCCAAGCAGGTGCAAAAGGCTTAGTCTCGGTTGCGGCCAATGCATGGCCTTTACAAACACACGAGTTTGTAAAACGTAGCCTAAGTGGCCAACACCCCAATTTATTTGCTCAGTGGACTCGCGCTATTAATAGCCTATTTGCTGTAGCAAACCCTATTCCCGTTAAAGTGCTAATGCACCAACAAGGCCGCTTAAGTAGCCCGTTGCTGCGCCCACCTTTAACACACCTTGAGTTAACGCAAACCGATTGCATTACCACTGCAAACGACACCATTTTATCTTGGCATTAAATACAGGTTTTTATAATGAGCTGGTTAGAACTACTAAATAATTTAGAATCGGGCGCAGTACGCGCAGCATCACAAAACGAAAGCGGCCAATGGGAAGCTAACGTAGAAGTAAAACAAGGCATTTTAGAAGCCTTTAAAAATGGCACTAACACTGAGTTTGCAGGTGGTTTTGTAGATAAACACAACCTTGCACCGCAAGAATTTAGCACTGAAGATGGCGTGCGTATGGTACCAGGTGGCACCAGTGTTCGCCGTGGTGCATACGTCGCTAAAGGCACTATTATTATGCCACCAGCGTACGTAAACATTGGCGCATACATCGACGAAGGCACTATGGTTGATAGCCACGCATTAGTGGGCTCGTGTGCGCAAGTTGGTAAAAACGTACATTTGAGCGCAGCTGTGCAACTTGGCGGTGTACTTGAACCAATTGGTGCAAGCCCAGTCGTGGTTGAAGACGATGCATTTATTGGTGCAGGTTGTGTCATTGTTGAAGGCGTAGTTGTTAAAAAAGGTGCAGTACTGGCACCAGGCGTACGTTTATCTGCAACCATTCCGGTATACGACTGCGTTAATGAGCGTCAGCTTGATAAAGGCGAGCCAATCCCAGAATACGCAATTGTAATACCTGGCTCTCGCCCAGCGTCTAATGAATGGGCTCGTGAGCAAGGCCTAAGCATGTCGTGTGCGTTAATTGTTAAATACCGCGACGAACAAAGCGATGCATCGTTATTGCTAGAAGAGGTTTTACGATAATGAGCTTTTTGAGCACGCCTATCAAGGCCGCCGTAAATACACTTACTCAGCAACTTGATACCCCTTTTTTTGTTTACGACTTAGACAAACTAAACACACTCCTTACGCGTTTAGTTGCACAAACCGATGTAAAACTTTGGTATGCAGTAAAAGCGAATCCGCTTTCTAAGGTTATTCAATGCCTGGACAACGCCGGATTTAACTTTGACGTAGCAAGTAAAGGTGAGCTTGAACAAGTACTTGCACAAGGTATTAGTTCGCAGCGCGTGCTCAACACAGGGCCTGCAAAGAGCCCTAAACAAATTAAACACTTTATTGAGCGCGGCGTGCGTATTTTTGTTGCCGAAAGCCTCAATCAAGTACGTTGGTTAAACCAACAAGCGCAGCTGCAAAATACGCAGCTGCAAGTATTACTGCGTGTACAACTACGCTGGCCTGAAGGTGAAAAAAACCCACTAGGCGGCGATAGCCTAACTCCGTTTGGGCTTGGCTGCGATGAATGGCAAGCACTCAATACTGGCGATTACCCAGCCCTTAATTTTGATGGCCTGCATATTTTTCAGTGGGGCAATATGCTTAGCACGCAAAAGCTAAGCGAGCTGTGGTCGCAAATGATTGCACCGCTTACAGCCCTCGCCAATAACTTAAATATAAACCTAAAAATTTTAGATTTAGGAGGCGGTTTAGGTATTCCTTACACACCAAACGATGCAACACTTGAGTGGGATGACCTTATAGGCGCGCTTGCTAAAATTAAAAAAGATGCAGGTGTAGATGAACTCTGGATGGAGCTTGGCCGTTACGCTGTAGGCGAATGCGGTCATTACGCTAACCCTGTAGTTGAGAGCAAACAAAACTACGGCCAACAGCAAGTGATTTTAACCGGTGGCATTAACCACCTATTGCGCCCTGCAGTTACAAGCCAAGATTTTCCTACGGCGTTACTGCGCGAATCAACAGCGCCAAAACAAGCAATGAGCCTATATGGCCCATTATGCACAGCCCTTGATTGTTTAGGCGAGCACACCCTACCAAGCGATTTAAACGAGCAAGACTGGCTGGTATTTAGCCAATGTGGCGCCTATGGTTTTACCGAAAGCATGCCATATTTTTTATGCCATGAACTGGCAGCAGAATACGTGTTACACAATGGTGAGCTCACCTGTGTACGCCAAGCAGAAGATGCCAGCCACTATTTAAGGTAATAATCATGAGCATAACAACACCCATTAGCCAAGAAAATATTGTAGTAGGGGAAGTGGCAAACGGCTTACCACTCACTATTCCTGTGTATCGCTTAAAAGGCAATGGCAGCGGACCAAGTGTTTATATTCAAGCAAACATGCACGGCGCTGAAGTGCAAGGTAACGCGGTTATTTTTCAGCTGTTAGAGCAATTAAAACAGCTCAATTTAAAAGGCGACATTACCTTAGTACCTTATGCTAACCCTATTGGCTGTAATCAAAAATCAGGGGAATTTACCCTTGGCCGATTCGACCCGATTACTGGCACTAACTGGAACCGCATGTATCACTACAACAATGATTTAGTGACCCAGTTTGCCAAAGATCATAGCCAGTACGACGATGCAGCTTTAAAAAATAACTTTAAACAAGCCCTGATTGATGAAATAGACACTAAACTTAACGGCCCGGCTTATTTACTTAATACGGGTAAACGCATTGCGCTTAATTTGCAAAAGCTTGCGCACCAGGCCGACATAGTCCTTGATTTACACACAGGGCCTATTTCAAGCAAGCACTTATATTGCCCAACGTATGCAACCGAGAGCGCCAGTTATTTTAACATTGAGCATGTACTGCTGATCCCAAGCGACTTTGATGGCGCCATGGACGAAGCAAGCTTTTGCCCATGGTGGCACCTAAGTGATGCACTTGGTGTACAAGGCAGGGACTTTAACGTACAGGTAGAGGCCTTTACGGTTGAGCTAGGTAGCCAAGAAAAAATAGACTTAACAGAAGCACTCAACGATGCAAATAGCATTTTAAGTTACTTAAATCATAAAAATGTATTGGTAGACGCACCACACAAACCGAGCAATATAACCCGCTACGCGTGCAATTTAGATGACTACTTTGCTTACTACGCCCCTATTGGCGGCATGGTTGAATATGTAGCCCCACTAGGTGGGCATATTAAAGCAGGCGAGCCTATTGCACATGTTTTACGTATGGAGCGCTACTTGAGTGAGCAACCATTACAAACATTAAGCCTTGATTGTGATGCAATTGCTATTTTGCATTTTGCCTCGGCAAGCGTAAACCAAGGTACTGAGCTTTATAAGTTTTTTACCAACGTATTTGAGCTATAACACATGTTGTTGTAGCTCCCCCTTCTCATTGCGTGAGAGTAAGTTACTTAACTTACTAAAAGGCGGCTTTATGCCGCTTTTTTTTGATCTGTGATAACAGTGTAAACGTAAAGTAATCAAATAAGTGTAAATTCAGTGAAAGTTCACCGTTACATATGTAAAAACACGTTATAATTTATAAATCTACCTTACTCCCAAAGGAATAAACAATGAGCTGGCGTTATTGGATTGCAGTTACGGCTTTACTAAGTACTCCCTCTTTTGCCCAACAAGAGGTTAAAAAAAACGAACAAGACAACGATATAGAGCTTGTTAAGCAATGTATTTTAAACGAAGTAATTGGTGGCGATGGTAAGCAAACCTTAGACGAGTTACGTATAAAATGTTCAGCGCTTGAGGAAAACAAACAACTTACCGCACTTGATAAACGAAAAGCCCGCGAAGAAGTAAGTAAAAAAAACCGTAACGTAATTACGCCACATAAACGTAACTATATTTTGCCACTGTCGTATGTCTCACATCCTAACGATCGACCGTTTGATGGCTTTGACGAGTTAACCGATGAGCAAGATGGCGAGCCGCTCGATAATCTTGAAGCTAAATACCAGCTTTCTATTAAAGTACCGCTGTTTGATGATTTTGCAGATGATGACCAAGCCATATTTTTTGGCTTTACACTGCAGTCATACTGGCAAATTTATAACTCAGAAATTTCGTCTCCATTTCGTGAAACTAACTACGAGCCAGAAATTTTTTGGGTAAATTACCTAGACCAAGAAAACGTACTGTGGGGCGACGAGATGGCCATCGCGCTGGGTATTTCGCATCAGTCTAATGGCCGCAGCCAACCTAACTCTCGTTCGTGGAACCGTATTTACGCTGATTTCATTTGGGAAAATGAAGGCTTTGTGTTTAGCTTTAAGCCTTGGTACCGCATTGCTGAAGATGAAAAAGAAGATCCATTAGAAGCCGATGGCGATGACAACCCTGATATTTACAAATACATGGGTTATTTTGAGTTTAGCGGCGCGTACCGCTATCACGATCATGAGTTTAGCTTTATGACTCGTAATAATTTAAATTCAGATAACCGTGGTGCGATTCAACTTGATTGGTCATTCCCACTCTGGGGGCGCTTACGTGGCTATGCTCAGTACTTTAACGGCTACGGTGAGAGCTTAATTGATTACAACGCCGATATTGAGCGTATTGGTGTCGGTATATTATTAACTGATTTGTTATAAAATCAGTGCATAAAAAAACCAAGCATTAATTACTTAGTGCTTGGCTTTTTTGTAATTAAAGGCTCGCTATTTTTTAACGGCAAACACACCTTCAAACTCTGCTACTACATTGTCACCATCATAAATAGTTACTGGCACTACGTAACTTGTTTTACCATCGGTTTCTAAGTCGCTCAGTTTACCTTTACACGTTTGTAAATCTACACACCCTTTAGGGTCAGTATTAAGTGGTTTTAAGTACTTAATGCTCGCATCGGCCAGCACTATATTGCCCTCAAGCCCCGCTTCTTTAAGCGCTAAATACGTAGCCCCCCAACCAGTAAGCGTTGCTAAACTATAAATAGAGCCTGCAAACATGGTGTTATGTAAGTTTAAGTTAGCATCTAAGTCTGCGCTGGTTGTAAATTGCCAATCGGTGTAGCTCTCTACTTTAATACCCATTGCATCACTAATGGGGATAGATTCGCGCCAAATATTTTGCAGCACTTGGGTCCAATCAGGGTGACGAAACCAGCCTGGCTCGCTTGGTTTTTGTTTTACCATTTTATAGTGTTGTACATCGCCATACGCTAAATGTGCTTTTTCTTTTAGCTCGTAGCCGTGGCGCTTATAAAACTCAAGTGCACGTTCGCGAGCAAATAATACTAGCTCACCTGCGTTTTGAGTCCATGCTATTTTTTCAAGCTCATGCAATAAACGGCTACCAATATGCTGGTTTCTGTTACCTTCAGCCACAGCCATGTAACGCACTTGCGCTTGTTCATGGTTATTAAAGTGCAAACGGGCAACACCCAGTACATCGCCTTCTTTATTTTTTATAAAGCGATGCTCAGAATCTTGTTCCATATCGTCTTGTTCAGAGCCTCGCGGCTCATTCCAAGGGGCGCGCAGTACTTCCCAGCGTAATTGATAATACGCTTGCCAGTCTTCGCTGCTTTGCGGTGTAGTTACCTGAAACATATATACTCCTGTTGTTTTGCCGTAAAAATAAAGGCTACGGCATGTAATCCAACTGAATAACTCTTTAACCCACACTCTGGTTATTGAAAACTAAAAAATTAAAGATTAAGTTGGTTGGGATTATTATGGCAAATACCATACTCCATCTTTTAAACACTGCCAATACGACTTTGGTAAGCGAGCGTAAAATAACTAATTTAAAGTGTGAACACTAAAACTACCTTTAGCGCTGCTTTAAGCGCTAACTAGGTTAAATAATTTGGCTTAACTACAATTTGAGTTAACTATTTTACCCAGAGCACCATGTAGTTTATGCTAAATGTTATGAGCGACTTTATAGCCCCTTCAACAGGCGTAATTACTGGCCACTTTATTAGCCGCAGCCAAGCTATTGGTGAGCTTGTTTACTGGCACAAATACGCAGGCGATCACATACAGGTTCGCCAGTATGGGCAGCTGCGCTGGCTACTAATTAACGATACTTTGCAATCGGTAATAGAGCTTAACAATCCACAGCGCCTGCTATTTCCACATTTAACCTATTTGGCTAAGCAGTGGCAAACCTTGGCAGCGCCAAATCGTGTACTAGAGCTAGGCCTTGGCGGCGGTGCTATACGTAATTACTTACAACATACCTATCCACACGTTCAAATAACATCCGTTGAGAAAAACGCTGATATTATCGCCTGCTATAGCGATTTTTTTTCCATAGAAAAACAAGCTAATGTGGTATGCGATGACGCGCAAAATATACTTAGCAAAGCACATAGCAATGACTGGATTATTCTAGATTTATTTAGCCAGTTAGACGCGCCACGATTTTTATTTGAACCCGCGTTTTATCAAAAAATATATGATGCGCTCAATGTGGGTGGCACACTATTTATTAACTTTTTATCGCAGCATGAGTCGCAGTTAATTCAATTGCAGCAGTTATTGCTAAATGTATTTGGGGTAAAAGTAAGCCCGCATAAAGTAGCGGGCTTTGTTAATCATATCGTTATTGTTACTAAATCTGATAATTAAACCGATAAGTTAAAGGTAACAGGTCCATCGTTACACAGGCTCACTTGCATATCGGCGCCAAACTCTCCTGTTGCCACGCTAATACCTTGAGCTTTGGCTTGCGTTACAAAGTACTCGTAAAGCTCGTTAGCTTGGCTAGGTGTGGCTGCTGATGAAAAGCTCGGCCGCATGCCTTTTTTGGTGTTAGCCGCTAATGTAAATTGCGAAACCACTAATAACTCTCCACCTATATCTTTTAGGCTTAAGTTCATTTTGTCGTTTTCATCGGTAAAAATACGGTAATTACTTACTTTATGCAGTAGCTTATCGGCTGCTTGTTCATCATCTGGTTTTTCTACACCTAAAAGCAGTAATATACCTTTTTCTATTTGGCCAATTTCTTGGTTATTAACTTCTACTTTTGCGTGTTTTACGCGCTGTATTAACCCTTGCATTTAATGCGTATCCTTTAAGTTTAGCTCTTCTTCAAGTTCAATTTCTGGGGTATCTTCAATATCATTTGGGCTAATACATGCTGTAAATTCAGCGCCTAGTAACACCACCACCCAAGATAAATACACCCACACAAATAAAATAGGTATGGTCGCAACAGCACCGTAAATTACTTCGTACGATGGAAAGTGACTAATGTAAAGTGCAAAGCCTTTTTTAGTCAGTTCAAATAAAACTGCCGCAAAAAGCGCGCCTGGTAGTGCAGCCCTAATAGAGACAGGTGTATTAGGCACTAAGGTATATAACATTAAAAAGCCAATCATCGAAAAACCATAGGGTACCAGCTTTAATAAAAAGCCACTAAACCCAGGAATGCCCTGATCGGCAAACGAAACCAACGACACAATATACGAAGTAACACCAATACTTGCACCCAGTAGCACCGGACCTAGGCTTAATACCATCCAATAAACAGCAAAAGAGATCATCATAGGGCGTTTTTTCTTAATTCGCCAAATGCGATTAAGCGTGGCATCAACATTACGTATCAGCAGCAGCGCAATCGCTGCTAAAAAACCAATACCGACTGCTGTCATTTGGTTTGCATTGCCCGCAAAGGAGCTTATGTGCTCTTTAATGACATCTGACGAGGTAGGTACAAAGTTAGTGAATAAAAAGCTTTCTATGGCTATGCGGGTCGACTCAAACCCCGGAAAAGCCGAAAATATTGCCACACCTACCGCAATTAAAGGCACTAACGAAAGTAAAGTAACATAGGCAAGGTAGCCTGCATTCACTGTAATTTGATCGTCGATACAGCGATTAACATACTGCATCCACCAGCCTGGCTGCTGCCTTAAAAAGGAGATAGCTTGCTGTTTATAAAGGGAGAGCTTATCATTCATACAATTGACTTATGCTAATTGAATTTTGATTATGATAACAATCAGCACCATAATTTACAGCACTTACTAGTAAATAGGGAACCAAATGAAAAAACAAACTTTACTTAGCGCATCGGTTTTGGCCATTACGCTTACCTTATCGGGCTGTCAGTCGGCCTATTATTCAGCGATGGAAAAAGTAGGTGTACATAAGCGCGACATTCTTATTGACCGCGTAGAGGAAACCAAAGATTCACAGCAAGAGTCGCAAGAAGAATTTCAATCCGCACTTGAGCGGCTAACAACCTTAATTAATTTTGATGGCGGCGAGTTACAAGATGCCTACAACCAACTTAATGACGACTACGAATCGAGCTTAGCAGCAGCCAATGAAGTATCGAGCAATATAAATAAAGTTGAAGACGTAGCCGAGGCTTTATTTGATGAGTGGAGCGATGAACTTGAGCAATACAAAAGCGCCTCACTTAAACGCGAAAGCAGTAAAAAGTTAGCTGCAACACAGCGCCAATTTAGCCAGTTACTGCGCTCTATGCGCAGCGCCGAGAGCAAAATGGAACCAGTATTATCTTCTTTACAAGATAACGTACTGTACTTAAAGCATAACTTAAACGCACAAGCGGTTGCCGCTATTAAAGGTGAATTCACTAACCTTAAACGCGACATTCAAGTACTGATGAATGACATGAATAAATCAATTGCCGATTCGAACAAGTTTATTGAGCAAATGAATAGCGCTGGCTAATTAGTTTAAACCCGTTTACTAAGCCTGCTAAATTGCAGGCTTTTTTAATGTTACTTTTTGTTACCTTTGAACTATATGCTAATGCGCTGCTGTTGTTATACTTTAGTAAAAACAATAACTAGAACAATAAAAATGAAGTACAAAGCTATCACCCTAATACTTGCATCAACACTGCTTAGCGCTTGCGAAACCGCTAATCGCATTGAGGTGATTGCAGGGGAAAATACCATTACTCCGCTACATCAAGATGGCGATCGCAAAGGCCGCTACCACAACCTCTACCCAGGTAAAAAAACGTACCTAACCACCTGCGAAACCGACTGCTACCCGCCTAGCCCTAAATTACAGTGCGAAAAAGACAGCAAAAACTGCCAATTTATTGCTGAGCAAAACCCCATTAATTTAAATACGGGCTTTACTTTACGCTGGCTGGGACACGCTGGGTTTATGGTTCGCACACCGAACGGGCAACACGTGCTATTTGACCCTGTAAAAGAGCAATTTGATTCCCCTGTTGATTTAGCCTTTAGGTTAGCCTCAGGGTTTTACAGGCAACCCGGCGATTGGCTTACACAACACGAGCTTAAAAACTTAAGTGCAGTGATGTACTCGCATATTCATTACGATCATTTTAATAAAGCCGATATAAAAGAGCTTGGTAATAAACCTCGCTACTTAACGCCACTCGGTTTGGCCGACAACTTCCCTACTGGCGGATTTAACATTAGCGAAATGGCTTGGTACGCAAAAACACAATTTGATGATTTAACAATTCACGCCTTACCAGCGCATCATTTTAGTAGCCGTATATTAGTGCCTTTTATTTATGAAGATAACGATAAAGACCTTTGGAATGGCTGGTTACTTGAGCAAAACGGCAATACCTTATTTTTTGCAGGCGACACCGGTTATTCAAAGCACTTTAAAGACATTCAACAAAAATACGGCGATATAGACATATGCCTACTGCCCATAGCCTCGTATTACAGCGAAGAGAGCCCCAAATGGTATCGTTATGTGCACACTACACCTGAGGATGCACTTAACGCATCACAAGATCTTAACTGCAAAGTAATGATACCGTGGGGTTATGGTAACTCAAGTTGGAGAATGGGCGATCACACTAGCCATTCAGCCTTGCTGCGCTTATTACATATGGCTGATGAAATGAACACTCAAACGCCGCTATATATTCTCAACGAAGGCGAAAGTATTTCACTGTAACTCATTGCTCAACTGCTTTAGGATGATTGTTATATCAATAAAAGTTTTGAGAAACTCATGAAAAAACATTTTTTAGCGTTAGGCTGTTTATTAAGTACACCGGTCATGGCCATAGATGTAGCGCATACCTCTACACCTATAACTGTTGATGGCGTATCTGAAAGTGCATGGAATGAAGCAACATGGCATGACATGCCTCATTTAATGGATGGTACATTGCCCTCATCAGATGCAGATTTTAAAGGCCGCTATCGTTTATTATGGGATAAAAATTATTTATACCTTCAAGCTGACATTGTGGATGATGTGTTAATTGATACACACCCAGACCCAACCGTAAAATATTGGGATGACGATGCGCTGGAAATTTTTATCGATAGCGACGCCTCAGGCGGTATTCATCAGTTTAATCATACCGCGTTGGCCTATCATATTGGCCTTGATAACCAAGCCGCCGATTACGGCCCTGATAAAAAAGCCCATTTATACACCGACCACTTACAGAGTAACTGGAAGCGTAATACCCAAGCGCCTTATAATATTACCTGGGAAGTCGCTATAAAGCTCTACCCTAACGATTACCAAGAAGGCGTTGTAAACACACCCATTACACTTAGCGAAAACCAAGTTATTGGTTTTATGCTCGCGTATTGTGATAATGATGGCAGCGAAATACGCGAGCACTTTATGGGCTCCCATGAAGTACAACCAGTCAATGGCGACAGAAACCGTGGTTTTATAGATGCAGACGTATTTGGCAAAATCACCCTGCTGCCAAAAAGTAAGTAACCATTAATACAATAATTGAAAACGTTGGGTCGAGCACAGCGAAACCCAACGAAAAAATATCCTAGCATCAATTACAGATACTTTGCATTATCGATTGTTTTAGCACTGACTCTTTTACTGCTCACTCCCTTCTCTTTGTGCAAATATTTTTTAAGTGAATTATTCATCAAGAGAATAAGAGGCACTGCCCTTTAGATCTCAATACTGATAACTAAAAACTGAAAGCTTCTCTACTTGAAAAACAAAAAAGCCGTTGTATTTTGCAATACAGCGGCTTTTACTATGCTTATTCTAAAGGCAATTAAGCTTTAGCAGCACGACCCGCACGCTTACGCTCACTTTCAGTTAAGTGACGTTTACGAATACGGATGTTCTCAGGTGTTACTTCTACTAACTCGTCATCATCGATAAACTCAAGCGCTTGCTCAAGTGTGTAGTTCAATGGTGGCGTAAGTGTTTGTGCTTCATCTGTACCAGATGCACGAACGTTAGTAAGTTGCTTACCTTTAAGTGCGTTTACTGTAAGGTCGTTATCGCGGCTATGAATACCGATAACCATACCTTCGTAAACTTCAACACCGTGACCGATGAATAACTTACCACGCTCTTGTAAGTTGAATAATGCGTTAGTAAGTGCTTTACCTGTTGCATTTGCAATCATTACACCGTTCTTACGAACACCTAGCTCGCCACCTTTATGCGGACCGTAGTGATCGAACGTATGGTAAAGTAAACCAGAGCCTGAAGTAAGTGTCATGAACTCAGTTTGGAAACCGATTAAACCACGGCTTGGGATCATAAAGTCTAAACGCATACGGCCTTTGCCATCTGGTGCCATATCAGTAAGTTCACCTTTACGAAGACCAATTTGCTCCATGATAGAGCCTTGGTGCTCTTCTTCACAGTCAATTGTTAGTGTTTCGTACGGTTCTTCTAATACGCCATCAACAGTACGTAAGATTACTTCAGGACGAGATACAGCTAGCTCGTAACCTTCACGACGCATGTTTTCGATTAAGATACCAAGGTGTAATTCACCACGGCCCGATACGCGGAAGCTATCTGGGTTATCTGTATCTGCAACACGAAGTGCAACGTTGTGTACTAATTCTTTGTCTAAACGCTCACGGATATTACGTGATGTAACAAACTTACCTTCTTTACCACAGAAAGGAGAGTTATTTACAGAGAACGTCATTGTAACTGTTGGCTCATCAACACTTAGTGGTGGTAATGCTTCAACATTATTAGGACAACAAACAGTATCTGAAATCTTAAGCTCGCCAAGACCTGTTACAGTTACAATGTTACCAGCGTAAGCTTTTTCTGTTTCGATACGCTCAAGACCTAGGTAACTTTGTACTGAACCAATTTTGCCGTTACGCGTAGAGCCATCAGCACTAACAATTGTTACTTGCTGGTTAGGCACAACAGAACCACGTTTGATACGGCCGATACCGATTACACCCTTATAAGAGTTGTAATCAAGCTGAGAAATTTGCATTTGGAAGTCACCTTCAGGATCTGCATCCGGTGGTGATACTTCGTCAACGATCATTTGGAACATAGGTTCCATGTTGTCAGACGGCTCGTCTAAATCTAGTGTAGCCCAACCGTTGATTGCTGAAGCGTAGATTACTTTAAAGTCTAGCTGTTCGTCAGTTGCACCAAGGTTATCGAATAAATCAAAGATTTGATCCATAACCCAATCAGGACGTGCACCTGGCTTGTCGATTTTGTTGATAACAACAATTGGCTTTAAGCCTTGCGCGAATGCTTTTTGCGTTACGAAACGCGTTTGCGGCATTGGACCTTCTTGAGCATCAACAAGTAATAATACTGAGTCAGCCATCGAAAGTACGCGTTCAACTTCACCACCAAAATCGGCGTGTCCCGGGGTATCTACGATATTGATATGGTAGTCTTTCCAAGAAATGGCTGTGTTTTTAGCCAAAATGGTAATACCACGTTCTTTCTCAATGTCGTTTGAGTCCATCACACGCTCTTCGTTACCGCCGCGTGTTTCTAATGTACCTGATTGCTCAAGTAGTTTGTCAACCAATGTTGTTTTACCGTGGTCAACGTGCGCGATAATCGCTATATTTCTTAACTGTTCGATGCTCATATTTTTACTCAGAGAAGTTTATTCTCATTGATCCTGCAAGATCTACGCACTCATCTGCGTTTTCACCAGATGTCCCAGCATAGGATTTAAAAGGGCGCATATTATCCCTCATTAATGACATGGATGAAAGTTTATCCAATACAATTTTAAAAACTTTCTTAATACTTTTACTAAGTATCTGTTTTTTATATGACATTTATATGAAATAAATTTCGACAAATTACATAAATTGTCATTTTTTGGCTAATTTGTTGATTGCTTTGGCACTATTTACTATTTCAGTTAAGCTGATTTAGGTGATTAAAATACATGCAAATTTAAGTGTGAATTTTTTGCACCATTATGGATATTTTACGCACCAATAAAGTGCAATGCGCATGGCCATTTTTGTGCAGTCATATTTTTTAACTTAATAAACAGTAGGTTAAAATAATGGCATAGAATCAGCTTACTAAAAACCAAAGCATTTAATGCAGCAATAATAAAACCCAACAGTTGGAGGACACATGTCACAATCGGTTTTAGATTTTATTAAAGAAAATGATGTTAAGTTCATTGATTTACGCTTTACTGATACTAGAGGTAAAGAACAACATGTTTCTATTCCTCATCACCAAGTAGATGAAGATTTTTTTGAAGACGGCAAAATGTTTGACGGCTCTTCAATTGCAGGTTGGAAAGGCATTAACGAATCAGACATGGTACTTATGCCAGTGGCTGATTCAGTAAAATTAGACCCATTTACAGAAGAAGCAACGTTAATTGTACGTTGTGATGTTGTAGAGCCATCTACACTACAAGGTTACGAGCGTGACCCTCGTTCAGTTGCTAAACGCGCTGAAGAGTACATGAAATCTACCGGTATCGCAGATACAGTTTTATTTGGTCCTGAACCAGAGTTTTTCTTATTTGATGATGTTAAATACAAATCAGATATGTCAGGTTCTATGTACAAAATTGATGCTGTTGAAGCAGCATGGAACTCAGATAAAGAGTATGAAGGCGGCAACACGGGTCATCGTCCAGGTGTTAAAGGCGGTTACTTCCCATGTTCACCTGTTGACTCTTCACAAGACTGGCGTTCAGCTACGTGTTTAGTACTTGAAGAACTAGGTCAAGTAGTAGAAGCGCATCACCACGAAGTAGCAACAGCAGGTCAAAACGAAATCGCAACTCGCTTTAATACTATGGTATTAAAAGCGGATGAAATCCAAGAGATGAAATATGTTATCCATAACATGGCTCACCTTTACGGAAAAACAGCTACGTTTATGCCTAAGCCTGTTGTTGGCGATAACGGCTCTGGTATGCACTGTCACCAATCTTTAGCAAAAGACGGCGTTAACCTTTTTGCTGGTGATAAGTACGGTGGTCTTTCTGAAGATGCACTTTACTACATTGGCGGTATTATTAAGCACGCTAAAGCAATTAATGCGTTTGCAAATGCCTCTACTAACTCGTACAAACGTTTAGTACCAGGTTTTGAAGCACCGGTAATGCTTGCATACTCTGCACGTAACCGTTCTGCATCAATTCGTATTCCGGTGGTACCATCTGAAAAAGGTCGTCGTATCGAAGTACGCTTCCCAGATCCAACTGCTAACCCATACCTTGCTTTCTCTGCAATGCTTATGGCTGGCCTTGACGGTATTAAAAACAAGATCCACCCTGGCGATGCTATGGATAAGGATTTATACGACCTACCAGCAGAAGAAGCAGCAGAAATTCCTCAAGTTGCATCTTCACTAGATGAAGCGCTAGAAGCACTTAGTGCTGACCGTGAATTCTTAACGCAAGGTGGCGTATTTACTGATGATTTAATCGATGCTTACATTGCACTTAAATCTCAAGAAGTTGAAAAGCTTAACATGACAACTCACCCTGTTGAGTTTGAAATGTACTACAGCGTTTAATACGCTGCAGAGTAAATTATCGATAAGATAATAAATGTGTGTTCTCAAGCCCGCTTAGCGGGCTTTTTTTTATGGTAAATTAGGGTTATCTCCACTAAAGTTATGTAATTACAAAAGATGCAGGGTAGCAATGTGAATTACAGGATATTATTACTATTTTTTGCTTTAGGATTAAGCATTTATAGTTATGCAGGCAATGATAAGATTTATGCTTGGAAAGATAAAAATGGTGTTTTAGTGTTCTCAGATACACCACGCAGTGGCGCGCATGAAATAAAATTAAATAGCCAAGATCTTACTTTGTCTGATACCGATAAACACACCCCTGATTCACTACAACCAACGCGCCTTAATCGTTTTCAAATTATGATATCGTCACCTACTCATAACCAAACTGTGCGCGAGAACACAGGCTCAGTGTACGTAACAAGCAGAATAACACCGCGTTTTGAGGCAGGCTTTACTGTACAGCTATTTTTAAACGGTAATGCGTATGGACCCGCAAGCGGTTTATCAACGTTTGCTATACGAGATGTAGAAAACGGCACTCATACTTTGTATCTCAAACTTTATAATAAACAAAATCAAGCCATTGCAATCAGCCAGCCTAGCACCTTTGTTATGCAAAGAAAGGCTATAAACTAAGTACAATGACTCAGATAATAAAATTAGCGCAGCAGTATTTACTGATTAAAACTTGCTTGCAAATATTAACGCACTAAAGTGGTGCAAAAATGTCAAACAATCAAAATTTCAGCCCCGAACTTCTTAATGCCATTTGGCAAAACCAAACAACATCGGTCATGTTACTTGATAAAAGTTTTACCCTTGTTTATGCCAACACCAGCACCAGCGAACTCCTCGGATTAGGTAAAAAGCGCATTATTGGGCAAACCTTTAACAGCTTATTTAATTATCACTCTGTGGATTTAGAGCGCATAGCCCAGTACTCACTTGTTGATGGTGTAGACTGCAGTCAGCACAGAGCTGACGTGGTCTTTATCGATTCTCGCCATGCAAAAATAGCCATTACATCGCGCCAAGTTAAGCTTAAAAACGAACGCTATATTTTACTTGAATGCCGTAAAACTGATGAAGAAATAAAACACGACAAAGCCTCTAACCAAATGCATCAATACCAAGCTGCACGTAATTTAATAAGGGGCCTTGCCCACGAAATTAAAAATCCTTTAGGGGGAATACGCGGAGCGGCGCAGTTATTGCAGTATGAGGTAGATCAACAAGAAAGGGACGAATGCGCTGAGCTTATAATTGAGCAAGCCGACCGATTACGCGAATTAGTTGATAGGCTACTTGGGCCAAATCAGCTTCCGCAAAAGTCGTATGGCAATATTCACCAAACACTTGAGTCTGTTGTTAAATTAAGTACATTAGATAATTGTAAAAATATTAGACTAGTTAAAGATTACGACCCAAGTATTCCTGATGTGTTTATTGACCAAGGCAAGATTCAGCAAGTGGTACTTAATATTGTACGCAATGCTCAACAGGCGTTAGTTGATGGCGGTGAAATAAAAATAAAAACCCGCATTAATCATCAGTACCGCCGCCCCGGAAAAGCCCCTAAAAAAGCCTTGTTGATCCAGGTTTCTGATAATGGACCAGGCATAGACCCAAGCGTTCGCGAAACATTGTTTTACCCAATGATCACCAATAAAGAAGGTGGCTCAGGGCTAGGGCTTTCAATCGCACAAACGCTCATAGATCAGCACGACGGTTATATAGACTGCGATAGCTGGCCTGGCCATACTGAATTTAATATCTATCTGCCTTTCGCAGATTAATGTTTTGGAGTTGGCATGAAAACAGTTTGGCTTGTAGATGATGACGCATCAATTCGTTTTGTATTAGAAAAAGCGCTCACTCGTGCAGGGTTTGAAGCAGAAAGCTTTGCAAATGCGCAAGACGTATTAAGCGCGCTAAAGTTTAGTCAGCCAACCGTGTTGGTATCTGACGTACGGATGCCAGGTATGGACGGCATGGCACTACTAGAACTCATAGCAGAGCAAAACCCAGGACTGCCGGTTATTATAATGACCGCCCACTCAGATTTAGACTCTGCGGTTAACGCATTTCAAAAAGGTGCGTTTGAGTACCTAGCCAAGCCATTTGATTTAAACGAAGCTGTTGCGTTAATCGAAAGCGCTTGCAGAGCAAATTCAACTAAAAAAACGAAGCGTAAACAAGTTCCACCAAAAAGTGCCCATATTATTGGTGAAGCCCCTGCTATGCAAGAAGTGTTTAGAGCGATAGGTAAACTATCGGCTTCAAGTATGAGTGTACTCATCAATGGTGAGTCAGGCACAGGTAAAGAGCTTGTGGCCAGTGCTTTACATAACCACAGCCCACGTAAAGAAAACCAGTTTATTGCATTAAACATGGCCGCTATCCCAAAAGAGCTTGTGGAGTCTGAATTATTTGGCCATGAAAAAGGCGCATTTACCGGCGCTGATAGCGTGCGAAAAGGCCGCTTTGAGCAGGCTAATGGCGGTACACTGTTTTTAGATGAGATTGGTGATATGCCACTAGATGTGCAAACACGTTTATTACGTGTACTTGCCGATGGTGAATTTTACCGTGTAGGCGGACATCAAAGTATTAAAGTTGATGTACGTATTATTGCTGCAACACACCAAAATTTAGAAGATTTAGTAAAACAGGGCAAATTTAGAGATGACTTATTTCACCGTTTAAACGTTGTGCGCCTTCGCTTACCAGCTCTACGCGAACGCACCGAAGACATTGAGCGCCTAGCACAGCACTTTTTACATAAAAGTGCTAAAGATCTGCAAGTAGAAAGTAAAGTACTAAGCCCAAAAGCTACAGAGCAACTTAAGCTATTTAGCTGGCCTGGTAATGTTCGCCAGCTTGAAAACACCTGCCGCTGGTTAACTGTTATGGCCCCTGGGGAGCTGGTTAGCGAGCAAGACCTCCCGCCAGAGATCATTGATGCGGCACCTGTTCAACAAGAAGGTGACTGGCTCGATGCGTTTCAGCAATGGCTAAATCAAGAACTTAAGCAAGGTAAAGAAAACATTTGGCCAGATATTCAAGCTCAGCTTGAAACTCGCCTTATAAAAACAGCACTGGCTAATTGCTCTGGCCACAAACAAGATGCAGCCATAAAAATTGGTTGGGGGCGCAACACGTTGACCCGCAAATTAAAAGAGCGCAATATTAGCTAGTTTCGAACTGTTACTCGTTGGCCCTAGGATGAAATTAATAGAACACATTCCATTATTTAAACAAATGGAAATAGTGAATAGATTACACTTTTTTAAAGACTTCACCCTTGCTGAACGACAAATGCTACTAGAGTCGTTTGGATTATTGTATTTAGTTAACCAGCATCAATTTTTGTTTAAACAATACGATAACGACAAACGCTTATACATTGTATTAAGTGGTGCGTTACTTGTTTTTAAACATAACCACTTGCTGGAGCTTGGCACTATAGAGCCTGGTGAATTTATTGGTGAAGGCGCCTTTATAAATAACCGCGAGCGTAGTACCAGCGCTCGCGCTAAAACCGACACCATAGTACTTGCTATTACACCAGAAGCACTGACTCGCTTACCAAATGTAATACGTGAAAAAATTAAAGATAGAATTATAGAAGGTATGAGCCTGCGTATCGCAAAACTTAGTGAGCACATAGAAACCCACGGTTAACTCTATCACTCAGTCCATATAAACGACTTGCAATGAGCAATCAAGCCAACTAGGATTATTTACGTGTGCCGTAAATGTGTAAGTATCGGATGGTTTTGCGCCAAAGGGGGTATTTACCAATGGCTGTGAGTGGCTGTATGTCTGCGAGTAGGATTTATAATAAATAACAACATAACCATATAAATATTCCCACCTCAGCCTCACCACTGCACCGCTGGGTAATGTAAATTCAGCGTATTCATTTGAAAATCTAACCGCTAAATCATTGTATTTATCGTCGCTACATTGGATTGTTCTTAGCCGAGACGCCATAGTAAAAGCGTCTTCTCCATCAGTATTCTTTAAATAAAAACCAATATTGCCATCGCCATAAAAGTGGTTTGATCGTGTTGTATAGCTAACTTGTGGCTCGTAACCTAGCCCCTGCATAATAATAGCTAGTTGCTCAGTCTCTTTTTGGTAAATTTTATCACTTGATAAAAGCAATGTGGCTTCACCAAAATCCGATGGGATCGCTAGCTCTACGTATTCATAGGGAAGTGTTTGTGCATTTAGTGCAGCATCTAACTGCCTGCGCTGCTCCTCTTGCAAGTTTTCGCTAAAAACATAAACGGTAGGTTGTTGGCACGCAGTTAATAAAAGTGCCCACATACAGATTAAAATGCCATTTTTCATGGTTACTCCTAATGATTACAAGTGTAGTCTAATAAAAGTAACTATTGATAGCAATTTAACGTGTTTGGCTGTCTAGCCATGCATCAACACTTTGTCGGGTATATAAAACTTCATTAAATAAACGGTGGCGTTCAAATTCCAACTTTGATCTTTTAAGTGGATCGCCACTAATTAGTCGACTGTGCGTATCGTTAAACTTAGAAATAACCGAAAAGCCGCGTTCATCTTGCTCTTTTTGTTTTTTTACCGAGTTAGCTAAGTGAGCTCTTACATCATCTGCTGTCAGCATATCTGAATTATCTAAGCCCATTAGCTCTTTTTTCATTGCTAATCTTATGCCCATTTACTGCTCCAATTATATGCAGACCTAAACAATTAAAACGGTTAAATTATTACCATGTTTTAGGTACGCTTTTTATTTGCCAAAGCAATAGCAAATAGCGCACCAAATTTTTGCCAGAGCATACGCATCAAATGCTGCAGTTTTTTTAAAGTTGAAAAAAGTTTAATATTTATCACACTTTTTTATCCCGCTAGGGCGGGCTTGCTAGGTGCAAAAAACGGTGCAAGCCTTTATACTTGCTGCTTATGCGCCACCAACAGAGATAACCATGTCAGAAGAATACATTGAAATTGAACTTGAAGAAGAACCTATAGAGCTTTGTAAATTACTAAAAGTACTCGATTTAGTAGAAGGTGGCGGGCAAGCTAAGAACCTAATAGCGCAAGGCTATGTTGGGGTTAACCATGAAATATGTACAATAAAACGGAAAAAATTATACAGTGGCGACGTACTTGAATTTGATGGCGAGCTTTTTCAGCTCACTTTAAGTGAAGATGCAACTCCTGTAGAACGTCCAGTGGTAACAACCCAGCCACAGCAAGAAAAAATACCCAATGAAACTGCTCAACAGCCGGCAAAAAATAAAAGAAAACGCACTAAAAAACCAAAGGTTGATGAAAATACTGGACGCCGCCCTATCTCATTTGGCTAGCCATTAGCGCTTTGTGCGGTTTTTATTATATGCATAGGCTAGCTTGAACAGTTAGCCTTTTTACTCTTTAATTACCTCGTAAAATACAATAAAAACAAGGTAATAATATGACAACCTCAGCCACACCCAATTGGTTTAAACCCGCCCTATGGGCAGCACTTATCTGGAATTTATTAGGTGTATTTGCATTTATAATGCACCTTATGATGACCCCCGAAATGATAAGTAAACTTCCGCTAGATCAACAAGCTGCATATTCAAACGTGCCTTTATGGTCTACCATTGCATTTGCTGTAGCGGTGTTTGGTGGCACCCTTGGCTGCATACTACTATTGGCCAAAAATGCCCTTGCAACACCTACACTGGTGCTTTCGTTAGTCGCGATATTTATTCAGCAGTTTTATAATTTTATTGTTATAAATAGCATTAAAATGCTGGGTATAAGCGCGGTGTTTATGCCTATTTTAGTGATTGTTATTGCGTTTTTGCTTTTATATTTAAGTATAAAAAGCAAACAACAAGGTTGGCTAAACTAACTTCTCCCCCTTTTTGTAAACTCATTATTTTGCTACTTGAAAAAACAATTTTAGGTAGCACTTCTATACTTAGTACTGTCTAAAAAACATGCATTGTACTACCTGCTTTTTAGCCTGTTTTGCCATATTTATTATCTCTGGTATGCACTTTGCAAACTACTGGCAAATAAACACGTTATTTTATCAAGGACATAATCCTAACTATCAAAGGGGCAAAAAATGAATAGTTTCGACACCCAACAACAATTAACGATTAATGGCGAGCAATACCATATTCACTCACTTAAAGGATTAGGCGACAAAGCAAAGCGATTGCCCTTTTCTCTCAAAGTATTATTAGAAAACCTGTTACGTAATGAAGATGGCGTAAATATTAAAGAACAAGACATTCAAGCCCTTCTTGACTGGGACCCTAAAGCAAAACCCTCAGCTGAAGTGGCCTTTACGCCGGCACGCGTTGTAATGCAAGACTTTACGGGTGTTCCTGCCATTGTTGATTTAGCTGCTATGCGTGATGCAATGGAAAAGCTAGGTGGCGATCCTGCAAAAATAAATCCGCTTTCTCCTGCTGAACTTGTAATTGATCATTCAGTGCAAGTAGATGGTTACGGTGACGACGGTGCGTTTGACTTAAATGCCAAGCTTGAGTACGAGCGAAATAAAGAACGCTACGAATTTTTACGCTGGGGGCAAACAGCTTTTGATAACTTAAAAGTAGTGCCACCTGCTACAGGTATAGTGCACCAAGTAAACTTAGAGTTTTTGGCGCGCGTTGTTTTTAACGACAGTAAAAACGGTAAATCTATCGCCTACCCAGACACCCTTGTAGGGACTGATTCACACACCACCATGATTAATGGTTTAGGTGTATTAGGCTGGGGCGTAGGTGGTATAGAGGCTGAAGCCGCCATGCTTGGGCAACCAATTAGTTTACTTATCCCACAAGTAGTGGGTTTTAAATTAAATGGCCGCTTACCCGAGGGAACCACTGCTACCGATTTAGTGCTCACCGTAACTGAAATGCTACGTAACCACGGAGTAGTAGGTAAGTTTGTTGAGTTTTATGGTGATGGCCTAGCTGATTTACCGCTAGCCGACAGAGCAACCATTGCCAACATGGCGCCAGAGTACGGTGCAACCTGTGGTATTTTCCCAATCGATGATGAAACCATTAACTACCTACGATTAACAAACCGTGATGAAGACCAGCTTAAACTAATTGAAGACTATGCAAAACACCAAGGCTTATGGCGCCACGAAGGCGACGAAGCGCATTACACAGACACCCTTGAGCTTAAATTAGACGACGTAGTACCTAGCCTTGCAGGCCCTAAGCGTCCACAAGACAGAATTACACTTGATAAAGCCGGTGATGTAATAGGCCAGCACCTAAAAGGTTTCCAAGATGAGCGTATGGCTCGTCGTGATAAAAGCGATATTGAACAAGCGCGCATTGAAAGTGAAGGCCCAACAACCAACCCAAATGAACCGGTAGACGAAGCGCAGTTTATGGGTGCAGCCAAAGTGAAGTTTAAAGGCCAAGAATTTGAACTAAACGATGGCGCCTGTGTTATTGCCGCTATTACAAGCTGTACAAACACCTCTAACCCCAGTGTTATTTTAGCCGCAGGCTTAGTGGCTCAAAAAGCTAAACAGCTCGGCATTAACGTAAAACCATGGGTCAAAACATCGCTTGCACCGGGTTCGCAAGTGGTAACCGACTACCTTGAAAAAGCAGGCCTAATGGATGACCTAGAAAGTTTAGGCTTTAATTTGGTCGGTTATGGCTGTACAACGTGTATAGGTAACTCAGGTCCCCTTGCAGATGAAATTAGCGAAGCCATTCAAAAACATAAGCTAGTTGTAAGCTCTATCTTATCGGGTAACCGTAACTTTGAAGGGCGGATACACCAAGATGTTAAAATGAACTTTTTAGCCTCGCCTCCACTTGTAGTAGCGTATGCCATTGCAGGGCGTACAGACATAGATGTATACAACGAGCCATTAGCGCAAGATGAAAACGGTAACGATATTTACCTGAAGAATATTTGGCCAAGCGTAAGCGAAGTCAACGAACTAGTACAAAAAACGGTAACCAGAGAAATGTTCGAAAAAAGCTATGCCAACGTATACGAAGGCGACAGCCGTTGGCAAAAAATCCAAATACCTGATGGCAAGCTTTACGATTGGGATGATGGGTCAACTTATATTAAAAAAGCACCATTTTTTGATGGTATGAGTGTTGAGCCTCCGGGTATTCCGACAATTGAAGGGGCGCGTTGTTTGGCTAAACTGGGCGACTCAGTAACAACCGACCATATTTCTCCTGCTGGGGCGATTAAAGCGGAAGCGCCGGCCGGTATTTACTTACAGGAAAAAGGCGTAGAAAAAGCGCAATTTAACTCATACGGTTCACGCCGTGGTAACCACGAAGTAATGATGCGAGGCACATTTGCGAACGTTAGGCTTAAAAACTTACTCGCACCAGGTACAGAAGGCGGTGTTACTCGCACTCAACCCGATGACAAGCTTGCCAGTATTTACGATGCAGCAATGGAGTATGAAAAGAGTAATACACCACTCATTGTGTTAGCTGGTAAAGAATACGGTACCGGCTCATCTCGGGACTGGGCAGCAAAAGGGTCGCTCCTTTTAGGGGTAAAAGCTGTGGTTGCACAAAGTTATGAGCGTATTCACCGCTCTAACCTCATTGGTATGGGCGTATTGCCACTGCAATTTAAAGAAGGTGAAAGCCATGAATCGTTAGGTTTAACTGGCCAAGAGCAATTTGATATTGAAGGCTTGTACGACAAAACCAACGAAGTAAGCATTATTGCCACTAATGCTGAGGGCAAAAAAGTCAGCTTTAGTGCCGATGTACGTATAGATACCCCTAAAGAGTGGGATTACTACAAACACGGCGGTATTCTACAATACGTTTTACGTAACATGCTTGACTAATCATATACTTAAAACTAAAAAGCCTAGCAGTTGCTAGGCTTTTTTATGCACAATAAAATTTAGTACCCACCTATGCTTTGTATTTCTTTACTACGCTGCTCTAATTTTTGCTTTGCCTTTTCGGCATCTTCAAACAGTTTTTGAATAGATTCAGCGTTGTAAACGGTAGGGGTAGGTGGTTGAATACTCTTTTTTGAGGTGCTTGCACTGCTACTTAAAATCGAGGTGTCTTCAGCGGCTACAACCGTCACGTCACGAGCATCAAGTGTTACCTCAATGCTTTTACCATCTGCATTAGGCGTATCAGAAAAATGCCATTGGCCGTTTTTATCTTGCCACTTATAAATTTTGCTACCTGGTTTAATTGTTGCGGCATCACTGTTTACACTTTGCGCAATTTTATCGCCCGCTTGCTTTGCACCTTGCACAGCCTGATTAAGCGTATTAGTAGATAACGCGACCATTTTTTCTTTAATTTTGTGAGATTCAGCACTAATTGACGAACCAGAAAGCCACGTTTGGCCATCAGGCTTTTTAAGGTAAAACAAAGAGATAACAGCAATGATCATGACTGATATTGCCAAGTAGGTGAAGTATTTCATAGCGTTCCTGCTTAAAAATGAATCCTTGAAAGGCAAGTCTAATAAAAAATACTTAATCAGGCAATTTTTTTGCAATAAAAAACGCAACCTAAGTTGCGTTTAAAACATTGTTTAGCATTCGCTTTTTTTAAATACCATCACCGTCAATATGCAGCCCGCATTCGCGGTTTAAACCAAAAAAGCGCGTTTCTTCTTCGCTCATACCTGGCTCAAGTTTACGCGTAGTATGCACATCGCCCATCGACACATAACCTTGCTCCCATAATGGGTGGTATGGTAAATCATGCTTGGTAAGGTATTGATATACATCACGGTTTGACCATTCAATAATCGGGTACACTTTTACCGTACCTCGGCTTATTTCTACAAACTGTTTATCTGCACGGGTCGATGATTGATCGCGACGTAGGCCACTAAACCAAGTACCTGCTTCAATTTCTTTTAACGCGCGAGTCATTGGCTCAACTTTATTAAGCTGATTATATTGCTTAATACCGTCCTCGCCTTGCTCCCATAATTTACCGTATTTAGCTTCTTGCCATGCAGGGCTTAGCTCAGCTTTATACACTTTTAAATTAAGTGATAGGCGCGCTCTCATTTGCTCAATAAACTGATACGTTTCTGGAAATAAATAACCCGTATCGGTTAATACCACAGGAATATCAGGACGCTGAGATGTTACTAAATGCAGCATTACCGCCGCTTGAATGCCAAAGCTTGATGATAAAAAAGCAGTATCCGGTAAGTTCTCTAGTGCCCATGCAACACGCTGCTCTGCACTCATTGGTGCTAGTATGCCGTTTGCATCTGCAAGCAATGCCGCTTGGCTTTGCTTATCAAGCTGTAATATGTTTTTAAATTCACTCATGGTCAATTTTAAACCTCACCCACGCTCCGCGTGGGTATTTAATTAAGCGTGAAAATCGGTTACTGAAACTTTTACTTCAGCAACGATGCCTTTGCGAATTACAAAGTCACCAAAACATTCACCGTCGTTTCGCTCACTTGCCCACTGGCCAATTAGCTTATCAAACGCGTCTAGGTAAACATCTTCACCTACGTTTTCTAGGTACAGTTTAGGAATGCGTGTACCTTCTAAGTTTCCGCCAAGATAAACGTTGTATTTACCAGGGCCTTTACCTACTAAACCAGCTTCTGCAAGCATTGCGCGGCCGCAACCGTTAGGGCAACCTACAACACGCATAATAATGCTGTCATCTGGTATGCCATGTTTAGCAAGTAGTGCTTCGGTTTTTTCAATTAAGCTTGGTAAGTAACGCTCAGCCTCAGCCATAGCAAGCGGACACGTTGGTAATGCTACACATGCCATTGAGTTTTTACGTTGCTCAGTGTCTTTGTCATCAATTAGGCCGTGGTTACGAGCAATTTCTTCAATGACTGCTTTTTGATCGGCAGGTACCCCAGCAATAATTAAGTTTTGGTTAGCCGTCATGCGCATATCACCTTGGTGCACTTCTGCGATTTTACGACAACCTGTTTTTAATGGCTTGCCTGGGTAGTCTAAAATACGGCCGCTTTGTATAAAAAGCGTAAGGTGGTGCTTGCCATCAATGCCTTCTACCCAACCGATACGATCGCCACGGTGAGTAAACTCATAAGGGCGGCTTGGTGCAAAGCTTACACCGGCACGTTTTTCTACTTCTGCTTTAAATACGTCAGACCCAACACGGTCTAGTGTGTATTTAGTTTTTGCATTTTTACGGTTAGAGCGGTTACCCCAATCGCGCTGCACTGATACAACGTGCTCAGCAATTTTCAGTGTATGCTCAAGTGGTATAAAACCAAAATCATCAGCTTTACGCGGATACGTAGCCGTATCACCGTGGGTCATAGCAAGGCCACCACCTACAAGTACGTTAAAACCAACAAGCTTGCCATCCTCGGCAATGGCAACAAAGTTTAAGTCATTCGCATGCACATCAACTTCGTTGTTAGGCGGAATAGTGACCGTGGTTTTAAACTTACGCGGTAAGTAGTTAGAGCCTAAAATTGGCTCTTCTGTGGTTTCTGCCTTTTCGCCATTTAACCAAATTTCAGCGTACGCTTTCGTTTTTGGAAGTAAATGTTCAGAAATTTTTGCAGCCCACTCGTAAGCTTCTTGGTGTAACTCTGACTCAACAGGGTTAGTCGTACATAGTACGTTACGGTTTACATCGCCTGCGGTGGCAATAGAGTCAATGCCAACGCTATTAAGCATTTGGTGCATGCCTTTAATATTTGGCTTTAATACGCCATGAAATTGAAACGTTTGACGTGTTGTTAAACGGATACTGCCGTAGCTTGTTTTTTCATCGGCAAATTTATCAATTGCTAGCCATTGCTCTGGCTTGATAATACCGCCAGGCATACGTGCACGTAGCATTACATTGTGCAGCGGCTCTAGCTTTTGCTTGGCACGCTCTGGGCGTATATCGCGGTCATCTTGCTGGTACATACCGTGAAAACGTATAAGTTGGAAGTTATCGGCCGTAAAACCACCGGTAATTTCATCTTTTAAGTCTTGCTCTATGGTGCCACGTAAAAAGTTACTTTCTCTTTTCAAACGTTCGTTATCAGAAAGTTTTACGTTTTTATCTTGTTCGCTCATTTTAAATCCTAAATTTGTTACAGTGACGGCTGCTAGCTGTTAATAAAATAAGAAACGTGATTAATACACGTCTTTCTGATAGCGGTTGGCGCTACGTAAGTCTTTTAAATATTGCTCTGCGTCTTCGTAGCTTTTGCCGGTGTTTTCGCTGATGATATCAACCAAGGCATTGTGTACATCTTTTGCCATGCGGTTTGCATCACCACACACATAAAAATGCGCGCCTGCTTCTAGCCACTCAAAAATTTCTTTTGAGTTTTTGCGTAGTTTGTCTTGTACGTATACTTTTTCGGCTTGGTCACGGCTAAATGCAACGTCAACTTTGCTTAATAGGCCTGATTTTAAATAACCTTGGATTTCTACTTGGTACAAGAAGTCTTGTGTAAAGTGTGGGTTACCGAAAAACAGCCAATTTTTGCCTTGTGCTTCTCGCGAGTCACGCTCTTGTAAAAATGCACGGAATGGCGCAATACCGGTACCTGGGCCAACCATAATAATGGGGGTATTATCATCGCTAGGTAAACGGAAGTTATCGTTGTGCTCACTAAATACTTTAACTTTACACCCTTCTTCGGCACGGCGCGCTAAATAACCAGAGCATCCACCTAAATGTTCGCTGCCAAAGGCGTCAAACTCAACTAAACCTACCGTTAAGTGCACCTCTTCTTCAACCTCGCTTTGGCTTGAAGCGATTGAGTATAAGCGCGCTTGTAGTTTACGTAGGCAATCGACTAAGGCTTGTGCATCTATTTTTGCAGGATTTTGTGCCACTACATCAAAGATTTGACGAGGTTCAATATACTCACGCATAGCAGCTTTATCTTCAACAAGCTTAAGTAGCTCAGGCGTGCCCGTTGCAACTGCGTATTTTTCTACAAAGCCTGGGTATGACTGAGTAAGCTCTAACTTTTCGATTAATGCATCGCGAATAGACAATGACTCTTCGCCCACTTTTACCTGTGCACTTGCATCGATTTGCGTGTGTGTTAGTAGCTCATCTACGCGCATTTCATCATTTAAAAAATACACGCCTAATGAGTCACCAGGTAAGTAGGTGATGTCTGAGCCTTCAAGCGAAATCTCAACATGGCGTACATCTTTTGTAGAATCGCGCCCTGTAATTTTTTGTACGGTAACAAGCTCTGCCGCAAATGGGTTTTGCTTAGTGTATTGGCTTGCTGCCGCTGTTGGCGCGCCAAATGGCATAGATACAACTTGCCCACCCGCAGCACCTTGCTGTGCATTTAAATCAGGTTCAAATGCATCAAGTGCACCGGCGATCCACGTTGCTGCCTCATCATCGTAATCAACGTCTAGGTCGGCACGTTGAAAAATGGTTTCTGCACCTAGTTTGTTTAAACGCTCTTCAAAATCTTTTGCTGTTTGGCAGAAAAACTCATAACTAGAGTCGCCTAAACCCAGTACTGCTACTTTAACACCATCAAGCTTAGGCGCTTTTTTGGTGGTTAAAAATTCATATAGGGTTTCAGCATCTTCAGGTGGTTCACCCTCACCGTAGGTAGAGACAACAACGGTTAAAAACTTTTCTTTTTTCAGGGCTGTAGGTTTGTAGTCTGCCATGCTCACAAGTTTTACAGCTAAACCGCGCGATTCAGCTTGTTCTTTAAGCTTAGTTGCCACACCTTTTGCGTTACCCGTTTGCGAACCATACAAAATAGTTAGTGGCGCAGCATCGCTTGCAGCCGCAGTGGGAGCTTGCCCACCAAGAGCTGACGCGTTTGCATTTGCAGCTAAGTAACCACTTACCCACGCTTGCTGAATCGGATTAAGTTCTGCCACTAAGCCTTGCAGCTTTTGTACTTGCTCTTGCGATAGCGGGCTTGCCGCTGCGTTAAGTTGACCTAACAACATGAATTTGTTCCCCATAACCCTGAAAATTACTGACAGCCAACATTAAGTGCTGTTCAAAATGAGTTTTACCTCACCCAGAGTAGCTCTGCTTGAGGTTTTATTAGTGTGCAGGATAGCGGGCTATGCGGTGATAAAAAAAGAATAGAATCTGCTTTGTTATTCCATTTAGTTATTAATTTATATTAAGACCTTCAAAAACAGCTTAAAGGCTTATTATTGCTATTTTATTAATTTTGCATTTAACAAATTTGTAACTTTATACAGATAGTGTATGTTATTTACTCAACTATAAAAATAGGAACAATCATGTCACACGGGACATACAAAAATAAGTTACTTAGCACAGCATTACTGATTGCTGCTGCTCCTGCAATGGCCAATGTTACTAATGGTGGCTTTGAACAGTGGACAGGGAATACCCCTGACGCGTGGACAACAATTGACAGCGGTATTAGCTTAGCGCACTCAACCAGCACTGTTAAAGTCGGAAGTAGCGCAGCAGCTGTTAATGTAACAACAGGCTCGCAAAGCAACACTGATTTACTACAGCAAGTGAGTGTGGAGGCTGGTAAAACATATGATTTTTCAGTGGATGTATATCACACTGAAGGGAATATAAGAGCCCGCTTGTATGTAGATGGCTATCAAGGCTACTCAAACCAAGCGCAAACAAATCAATGGCAAACTATTAGCCACAGCTACACGCCAAGCAGTAACAAAACAATTAATGTGGGTTTACGTTTTTACGATATGAGCGGCTTTGATGGCAATGAAACCGTTTACGTGGATAACTTTTTACCCAATACCGATGGCGGCACTTCAGGCAGCTGTAACGACTATAGCCTTACTTTAACACTCAATACCGATAACTACGGGAGCGAAACCAGCTGGGTAGTTAATAACAGTCAAGGTAGCAGCGTAGCTAGTGGCAGTGGTTATGCATCTAATACACAATACAATGAGCAGCTATGCTTAACTGATGGCGCATATACCCTAGTTATAAGTGACAGCTACGGCGACGGTATGTGCTGTAATGTAGGTAATGGAAATTATGTCCTCACCCAAGGCAGCACCACACTTGCCAGTGGCGCAAGTTTTAATAACACAGAAAGTACAACCTTCGAATTGGGCGATAGCGGTGATACAGGCGGCGGCTCTAACCCTACTCCAACAGGTTACTACGTAACAACGCAAGGTTTATCTGGTTATGCGCTAAAAACTGAGCTTTATAACATTATTAAAAATCACAGCTCGCAAGGGTATTCGGCTATTTGGAACTTTTATGATACCTCAGCCCGTGATAAGTACTTTGAAAACGATAATAGTATTTTAGATATGTATAGTGAAAAACCAAATGGTAACGACAGTTATACTTACACCCCAGTGAGCGATCAGTGTGGTACGTATAACAGTGAAGCCGATTGCTACAACCGTGAGCATTCATTCCCTAAAAGCTGGTTTGGTGGCACTGTTGAACCGATGAACTCTGATGTACATCACATCTATGCTACTGACGGTTATGTAAATTCAAAACGCAGTAACTTCCCATTTGGAGAAGTAGCAAGCGCAACCTTCACATCAACAAACGGTAGTAAGTTAGGCAGTGCCGCTAGTTCATTAAATTACTCAGGAACGGTTTTTGAACCCATTGATGAATTTAAAGGTGACTTTGCCCGCGCTTACTTTTACATGGCGACCCGCTACGAAAATGTGATTGGCGCTTGGCAAAATAATACAACTGCCAGTAACGCGGTACTTAACGGTACTAGCAATCAAGTATTCGAAAACTGGGTGGTTACCATGTTACTTAATTGGCATAACGCTGACCCTGTTAGCCAAATGGAGCTTGACCGCAACCAAGCTGCTTATGAATTTCAAGGTAATCGTAACCCGTATATCGATCACCCTGAATTTGTTGAGATGATTTGGTAATAGCTTGGTTATAACTTTTTAGCCCCAGCATTAACTGGGGCTTTTTAATAACTGTACTTTTTGTTTGGCAATAAGTGACGCTACATACTGCTTTTCTAAATCCCACGGATGACGCTTCCAGCCCTTAAAACCAAAACCGATAATGTACACCTGTGCTTGCTGCTTTAAAAAGTACTCTATGGCTAACATTCCTGAACTGGGTGTTTTAGCTTTAATAGCAGGTTTGCCAAACGTATATAAATGTTTTAATAATGCTGTTTTATCGTGCTGGGCGATTCGACTCACGTTTGCATGCGGGCTATATTTACGTATTATTTCATCACCATGGTCAATACAGCCCTTGCGATTGATTAGCTTATAAAAAGGTTGAGTAAATAAGTTAGGTTTTGGGTCAGTGATCATGACATTTTTCAGCTGTGTTATGTCTATATCTGGAAACGCTGCGCACAGTATTGCGCCTTGCTTCCCTTTTCCTACTAGCCATAAATCAGTACATTTTCTGCCTAAGTATGCGGGCATGTTTGCACACATATTAAAGCGCACCACTCTATCAAAGCCGTTAAGGGCTTTACTTACATCCTTTTCAACGGAGCCATTACCTATAATTAACACTGATTGCTTAATCATATTACGATCCTTGTACCTTTATTAACGCATACTAACGTGCCCGCCGCTCTCTACCAGCAAACTTATATTAAACTTTTTTTTCAACCACTCACTGTATAGCAAACATTACTTTTGATTTAAGCCCTGCTCCGCACGCTCTATTGATTCGTAGCGTTTGCCTGTAATTTTTATCAGCCATACTTTATCTGTAAAAGTACGGCTTAAATACACAGTTTGCCCATTTGGGATTTGCGGCATAAAAGAAGAAATAGATTCCCACTTGCCATCAACCTGCTCTTTTAACTTCAAGCTAGCGTTAAAGTGCGACCCCTCTGCGTTTGGCTTTACTTCAAGCGCCGTCATTTGGCGATCATCACCAATTTCTATCATTGCACTTTTATTTAATAGTGTGAGTAGCTGAGGTTGATGGGTAGGACTTAAGTTTTTTAAAGCCTGCTCTATTTTACTATCTACGGTAATCTCATTCTGTAATTTATAAATACTGGCTTTAATTGCAAAAACAGGCTCTGCGTAACTGGGCTTAATAAACAACAGTGAACTGATAAGCACTAAAATAGCGCTAGTAAAATTATTCGACATATTATATCTCCTTATTAAAATCGAATTGAGCATACCTTATATTTTGTTAAATTAAATATAAACTATTAATATTCATAATATTCTTTATATTAATAAGCATGAATATGCGCTTTTAGGCTGTTTATAAATACAAATTTTAGCGATAATAAAACGCTTAATTAATCAAATAAGAGCAAAGGGTATGCAAGCGTTAGGAATGGAGTTAAAGCGCCTTAGAGCAAATAAAAAGTGGACTCAAGCTTTTGCAGCGCGTGAAATTGGAATTCAACAGTCGTACCTTTCAAAGCTTGAAAATGGACAGTTTATCCCCTCAACTGAGGTAATTGAAAAGCTCAAACTTTGCTATGGCGAAGCCTGTATTGATAAATGCCTACCTATAAATTCGGCTATACATAAGCCCTCACACATCATTTTAATTATGAGTCTGACTTTATTTATGTGTGGGCTGATAGCGTGGTTATGTGCAACATATGAAATTTTTTATCCACAAACTTACTTTACCTATCAAGCAAAGTTAGGTGATTTTTTAGCATTTAATGTTACTCAACAATATCAAGGGGAACGCTTTATTGAAGGGGATGTAACCTACCAAATTGTAGGCGAAAGGCAAGTAAGTCGAATCGAGAACCGCTTCTTAGTAGTAGGCTCTGCCATATGCATATTAATATCTATTGTTACAGCTTTGCTTTCACAAAGACATAGGTTTATTAATGTAGAATCCCGATAATGCGTTGTAAGAAATCTTAACGCCCGCAGTGTTAGATCCCCCCTCAAATAAATTAAGTATTATTGCAGGTTGGTAATTTGATTATTGCGTATTATAGGCTCTCTTATGCCAAGCAATGCCCTAAACTCAAGCCACTCTGCGATGCTCATATTCACTTTGGGCAGCTTACAGCCAAAAGCTTACCGCTTATAGCTTCTTTCTATACAAACAAAAAGCCCCGGCTAATGCCAGGGCTTTTTACAAAACTAACTTAATTTAAAAATTAAGCTTGCTTTGGACTAGAAACAACGTCTACTAAAGTCCAAGATTTATTCTTAGAAATTGGCGCGCATTCACGGATAGTAACTACGTCACCCGCTTTTGCTGTGTTGTTTTCGTCATGTACGTGTAGCTTAGTAGTACGTTTGATGAATTTCCCATAGATTGGGTGCTTCACGTAACGTGCGATAGCGATAGTGAAAGATTTTTCCATCTTGTCGCTTACTACACGGCCTTGAAGAGTACGAATTTTATCGCTCATTATTGACCTGCCTTCTGGTTAATAATTGTTTTTACACGCGCGATATCGCGACGTACTGTTCTTAGCGTGTGTGTCTGAGCTAACTGACCAGTGCTTGCTTGCATGCGCAGGTTAAACTGCTCACGAAGAAGTCCTAGAAGTTCAGCATTAAGCTCTTCTACGCTTTTGTCTTTTAGTTCGCTTGCTTTCATCACATTACCGTCCGAGTTACGAAAGTTGTTTTGAATGGCAGTTTACGAGCTGCAAGGTCAAATGCTTCACGAGCAAGCTCTTCAGAAACACCTTCCATTTCGTAAAGTACTTTACCAGGCTGAATTTCAGCAACCCAATATTCAACAGAACCTTTACCTTTACCCATACGAACTTCAAGAGGCTTTTCTGTGATCGGCTTGTCAGGGAAGACACGGATCCAGATTTTACCTTGACGTTTCACGTGACGCGTCATAGCACGACGAGCTGCTTCGATTTGACGAGCAGTCATGCGGCCACGACCAGTAGCTTTCAAACCGAAAGTACCGAAGCTTACTTTGTTACCGTTTTGCGCTAAACCGCGGTTGCGGCCTTTGTGCATTTTACGGAATTTTGTACGTTTTGGCTGTAACATTACTCGCTACCTCTACTTAGCACTTTTTTTGGCTTTCTTTGGTGCGCGTTTAGCTGGCTTCTCTTGCTCTTGTACTAGTGGTAAACCACCAATAACTTCGCCTTTGAAGATCCAAACTTTAACACCAATGATACCATAAGTGGTTAAGGCTTCAGAAGTTGCGTAGTCGATATCAGCACGAAGAGTATGTAGAGGTACACGACCTTCACGATACCATTCTGAACGTGCGATTTCTGCGCCGCCAAGACGACCGCTAACTTCAACTTTGATCCCTTTAGAACCGATGCGCATTGCATTTTGTACCGAACGCTTCATAGCGCGACGGAACATAACACGACGCTCTAGCTGAGAGGCAATGCCGTCTGCTACTAGTTGTGCATCTAATTCTGGTTTACGTACTTCAGAAATATTAATCTGAGCAGGTACACCAGCAATCTTAGTTACCGCTTGACGTAATTTTTCTACGTCTTCGCCTTTTTTACCGATAACAACACCCGGACGAGCCGTATGAATTGTTACACGGATAGATTTAGCTGGACGCTCAATAACGATTTTAGACACAGAAGCCGCTTTTAATTCCTTAGTAAGGAAAGTACGTACTTTGTGATCGCCAAAAAGCTGATCAGAGAAATCTTTAGAACTCGCGTACCAGGTAGAAACCCAAGGTTTAGATATACCTAGGCGAATACCAGTAGGATGAACTTTTTGTCCCATTACTTATACTCCTAGCTATCTGAAACCACAACAGTGATGTGGCTTGTACGCTTAAGGATGCGGTCTGCGCGTCCTTTAGCACGTGGCATAATACGTTTCATTGTAGGACCATCGTCCACAAAAATCGTAGTTACACGAAGCTCATCAATGTCAGCACCTTCGTTATGCTCTGCGTTAGCAATAGCAGACTCAAGTACTTTTTTAACTAATACAGCCGCTTTCTTAGGGCTGTACGCCAGGATTTCTAGAGCGCGATCGACAGGTAATCCGCGGATCTGATCTGCAACTAGACGTGCTTTTTGCGCCGAACCAGAGGCGAATTTATGTTTAGCTAATGCTTGCATTTATCATTCCCCTCTTAACGTTTCTTCGCTTTCTTATCCGCAGCATGGCCGCGGTAAGTGCGAGTTGGTGCAAATTCACCCAGTTTGTGACCGATCATTTCGTCTGTGATAAACACAGGAACGTGCTGACGACCATTATGGACAGCGATGGTCAATCCGATCATGTTAGGTATGATCATTGAACGACGGCTCCAAGTTTTAATTGGCTTCTTGTCACCGCTTTCCAACGCTTTCTCTACCTTCTTCAGCAAGTGTAGGTCTATAAATGGACCCTTCTTGAGAGAACGTGGCATGGCTATTCCTCAACTATTATTTAGTACGACGACGTACGATGAATTTATCAGTACGCTTGTTCTTACGTGTCTTAGCACCTTTAGTCGGCTTACCCCATGGAGACACAGGATGACGACCACCAGATGTACGACCTTCACCACCACCGTGTGGGTGATCTACCGGGTTCATGGCAACACCACGAACTGTCGGACGGATACCACGCCAGCGATTTGCACCTGCTTTACCAAGTGAACGAAGCATATGCTCAGCATTGCCTACTTCACCTAGTGTTGCACGACAATCAGATTGTACTTTACGAACTTCGCCAGAACGAAGACGTAATGTTACGTATTGACCATCACGCGCAAGGATTTGAACGTATGCACCAGCAGAACGTGCGATTTGAGCACCTTTACCTGGTTTTAATTCTACGTTGTGAACAGTCGAACCTACAGGCATATTGCGCATTGGTAATGCATTACCAGGTTTAATTGGTGCATCAACACCAGACTGGATTGCATCGCCAGCTTTTAAGCCTTTTGGTGCGATAATGTAACGACGCTCACCGTCTGCATATAATACAAGAGCGATGTTTGCGCTACGATTTGGATCATATTCTAAACGCTCAACAGTAGCAGGAATGCCATCTTTAGTACGTTTAAAATCGATTACACGGTAATGATGCTTATGACCACCACCAATGTGACGAACCGTAATACGACCGTTGTTATTACGACCACCTGATTTAGAGTTTTTCTCTAAAAGTGGAGCGTAAGGTTTACCCTTATGTAAATCTGGGTTAACCACTTTAACTAGGTGACGACGACCCGCAGAAGTTGGTTTACACTTTTGAAGTGCCATAATTCTAACTCCCCTTATTACTCGGCGCCGCCGACAAAGTCTAGCTCGCTACCTTCTTTAAGAGTAACGTAAGCTTTCTTCCAGTCGCTACGACGACCGAAACGCATGCCTGTACGTTTTGTTTTACCCTTAACGTTAAGTGTGCGAACACCAGTTACTTCTACTTCAAAAAGCTTCTCAACTGCTGCTTTAATTTCAGCTTTAGTTGCGTCATTTGTTACTTTAAAAACAATAGTATTGTTTTCTTCAGCAGCAATTGTGCTTTTTTCAGAGATATGTGGAGCAAGGATCACTTTTAAAAGACGTTCTTCACGGATCATGCTAGCGCCTCCTCAAGTTGCTTAACAGCAGCAGCTGTAATAAGTACCTTGTCGAAAGCAATTAAGCTTACAGGATCGATACCAGCTACATCACGCGTGTCAACCTTGTACAGGTTACGTGCCGATAAGAAAAGATTTTCATCTACTTCTTCAGTCACGATAAGAACATCTTTAAGCTCAAGTTCTTTAAGCTTAGAAACTAGTTCTTTAGTTTTTGGTGCTTCTAAACCAAAGCTTTCAACAACGATTAAACGCTCTTGACGAACTAATTCAGATAAGATGCTTTTGATCGCACCGCGGTACATTTTACGGTTTACTTTTTGGCTGTGGTCTTGTGGTTTAGCTGCGAAGCTAACGCCACCTGAACGCCAAATTGGGCTACGGATTGTACCAGCACGTGCACGGCCAGTACCTTTTTGAGCCCATGGTTTTTTACCACCACCGCTTACTTCAGAACGTGTCTTCTGAGCACGAGTACCTTGACGAGCACCTGCTGCGTATGCAACAACTACTTGGTGTACTAATGCTTCGTTAAACTCACGTCCAAAAGTAGCTTCAGAAACTTCAAGAGCGCCAGAAGCGTCTTTAATTGCTAATTCCATCACTAAATCTCCAGGACTTATGCTTTAACAGCTGGTTTAACGATAACGTCACCGCCGATAGCGCCAGGTACTGCACCTTTAACTAAAAGCAAGTTACGCTCAGCGTCAACGCGAACTAGTTCTAAGTTTTGAGTCGTTACACGCTCAGCACCCATATGACCGGCCATTTTCTTACCTTTAAACACCTTACCAGGTGATTGGTTTTGACCGATTGAACCAGGAGCACGGTGAGATAGAGAGTTACCGTGAGTAGCGTCTTGCATGCTGAAATTCCAGCGCTTAACACCACCTTGGAAACCTTTACCTTTAGAAGTACCGGTTACGTCAACTTTGTTGATTTCGTTGAATAATTCAACAGTAAGCTCAGCGCCTACTTCAAAATCGCCTTCACCACCATTTAGGCGGAATTCCCACAGACCGCGACCCGCTTCAACACCAGCTTTAGCGAAGTGACCCGCTGCGGCTTTGTTTACACGGCTTGCTTTTTTAGTGCCTGCGGTTACTTGAAGCGCGTTATAACCGTCAGTTGCGTCAGATTTGATCTGAGCAATGCGGTTAGGAGTCGCTTCGATAACTGTCACAGGGATAGATACACCATCTTCAGTGAAGATACGTGTCATACCCACTTTACGACCGACTAGACCTAATGCCATTTTCCTATAACCTCTCTAATCTTTCGATTAACCCAGGCTGATTTGAACATCAACACCAGCAGCAAGATCTAAACGCATTAATGCGTCAACAGTCTTGTCAGTTGGTTCTACGATGTCGATCAGACGTTTATGGGTGCGGATCTCGTACTGATCACGCGCATCTTTGTTTACGTGCGGTGAAGTTAGTACAGTAAAACGTTCAAAGCGTGTAGGTAGTGGAATTGGACCACGTACTTGTGCGCCTGTGCGTTTCGCAGTTTCCACGATTTCCGCCGTTGATTGGTCAATCAAACGGTGGTCAAAAGCTTTTAGGCGAATACGAATGCGTTGATTTGACATTCTTAAACCTCAATATAAAGAGCATTTAAAGAGCATAAAAAAACGACCGAAACAATCTCAATAATTAAGATGCCGGTTGTTGATTTATATCTACGATGAGTTCCAAATCGGAACTCCTGTTTATTAGCTTGAAATCCAAGCTTAATTTATCCCTTCAAGTTCCAGAGGAATCTTGAAAGCCTGCGTATTATAGTGATATTGGTGATAAATGCAACAACTAATTGCAAATTAATTACGGGACTTGTGCTGTATAAATAACCTCCATTAGCTATTAATAGCTATAATTGAACTGCTAAGCGTCGCAACAGTCTTATGTTTACAATTTAATCAATTGCGTAAATTACAGGATTTTATAGATATTATGATATCCTATGCGCTAATTTTGCTTTTAACACTCTCAATATGGTGAGTCGATGCGTTTATTAAATTATTGTTTGAATTTTCTTACTAGCTGCGTAAGCCGTATTTTGGTAAAAAGTAAGGTCCTACCGCAAAGCCCAATAGAACAATATGACCTTAACCCTGAACACCCTACTTTTTATATAGTACGTTTAAATTCGCGTTTCGATTTGGCGGCGCTCACTAATGTGTGTAAAAAGCATGGTTTACCTGATCCAAGCGACTATCAAACACTAGGAAACCAAGAGCTTGAACGTTTTATAGGTATAAAAAACCCACCACCGTTATTTGGTGACACTGCAAAACCAACTGCAGCATTATCGCAAGGTAAGCAAATAGTAGAGCACCTATTAAATAGCGGCCAAAAAAATGTACAGGTTGTGCCAGTTACTATTTTATGGGGGCGCGACCCAGGTAAAGAAAAGCCGGGAATTCGTACTTTAATTACCCACTCTCTTACCCCGAGCTGGTTTAGAAAGTTTTTTGTTGTGTTGTTCTCTGGACGCGATAACTTTATTCGCTTTAGCCAGCCGCTCGATTTATCACTTATTGTGAACGAGAAAGCCGACGTAAACGAGTTACCGCAAAAACTATTGCGCGTTGCTCGTGTACACTTTAAGCGCCAAAAACTTGCGGCTACTGGCCCTAAAATGCCTTCACGCGAGCAATTATTTAACTCACTTTTAGCTTCGCCCACAATAAAAAAAGCGATTCAAGATGAAGCTAAATCAAAAGGGATAAGCCAAACCGAAGCCCGTCAAAATGCATTAAAGCTACTCGATGAGATTGCGGCTAATTACTCTGAGGCAATGATACGCGTAGGCGATAGAATCTTAACGTGGCTTTGGACTAAGCTCTACAACGGTATAGATATAAAATACACCGAACAAATTCATGAGCTAACCAATAAAGGCCACGAGATAATCTATATGCCGTGTCATCGTAGCCACATGGATTACTTGTTACTTACCTATGCTATATACCACCAGGGCTTAGTGCCGCCCCATATTGCTGCAGGTATTAATCTTAACTTTTTCCCTGCCGGCGGTATTTTTCGCCGCTCAGGCGCATTTTTTATCCGCCGCTCGTTTGCCGGTAATAAGCTATATTCAGCGGTATTTAAAGAATATTTAAGCCAGCTATTTATTAAAGGCTACTCAGTTAAGTTTTACACTGAAGGTGGCCGCAGCCGCACAGGCCGATTACTACCGCCAAAAACCGGTATGCTCGCCATGACGTTGCAAGCCATGCTGCGAGGTATAGACCGCCCTGTATCTATAGTGCCGGTATATATTGGTTACGAGCATGTGATGGAAATTAATACCTACTTAAAAGAGCTTGCCGGTAAAGATAAAAAAGGTGAGTCTATTTTTGGTATTTTTAAAGCCATTAAAAACCTTAAAAACTATGGCCGTGGTTACTTAAACTTTGGCGATCCTATTTCGATTAACCAATACTTAAACGATAACCAACCTGATTGGCGCGATGCTGTGCATCCAACTGATGTACAAAAGCCACAATGGTTAGGGCCGCAAGTAGCGGCGCTTGCCGACCAAGTAATGGTAAAAATTAATAATGCCGCAGCACTTAACGCTGTGAATTTACTGGCTATGATTTTGCTAGTTAACGATAAGCACGCGTTAAGTAAACCTAAGCTATTAGCACAACTTGATTTTTACTTACGCTTACAGCGTGATGCTAGCTACAGCGACAAAGTTACTGCGCCCGATGAAACACCAGAGCAACTATTAACGCACGCCATTAAGCTTAATAAGTTTGATGTGATTAGCGATGAGTTTGGTGAAATTATTGCCATAAACGATAAAGAAAAAACTTTGTTTAACTATTATCGTAATAATATTTTGCACTTATTTGCGGTGCCAAGCCTGATTGCTTTGCACTTATTTAAGCAACACAGTAGTACCGTTGAGCAATGCCAAAAGCTTGTTTCTGCTTTTTACCCTTTATTTGCCAAAGAGTGGTATTTACAGCCACTTGATGAAAACTATATTACGCGTATTTTGGCCAACTTTAGCGATCAAAACTTAATTGAGCTTGATGGCGATACTATTCATGTAACTAACACTAACGACTCTTTAGCTAAACTTGAAATGCTAGGTAGGTCGCTTAGCTTTACGTTGCAACGTTATGCCATTGTAGTGGGCTTTATCCAAACCAGTAACGGAATTGAAAAAGCTGAACTGGAGCGTGAAAGCCAAGTACTAGCAAACCGTTTAGGCACCTTACACGGCATTAAAACTCCGGAGTTTTTTGATAAAAAAGTGCTGGTAAGCTTTATTGATAATTTACGCGGTGAGCTACTAATTACTGAAGGTGAAAATGGTATTCACGGTAGCGCGCAACTATGCGAAATATACATGTATTTAAAAACCTTGCTACCGGCTCGTATTTGGCAATCGGTTAGCGATATAGTGCAAGATCAATGTAACTAACGCTAAACATATTAATTAAATACCATTAAAAAGCCTCAACATTCAAAATATTGAGGCTTTTTTATGAGCTTAGCTATTAAACTTAAATGCTCACAAAACACTTTAAATAATAGTAAATAGAGTTATTTACTTAGCGCTGGCGCATAACCCCTTCTTGTATAGTTGATGCGACTAAATTGCCTTCTCGGTCAAAAAACTGGCCTCTCACTAAACCTCGACCAGAGCTAGCGCTTGGGCTATCTATGGTATATAAAATCCAATCGTCCATTCTAAATGGGCGATGAAACCACATAGCATGATCAATCGTTGCCACTTGCATATTTGGCTGCATAAACGATACACCATGCGGCTGTAATGCCGTAGGTAAAAACTCAAAGTCAGAGGCATATGCTAATAAGTAGTTATGAATGCGCTGATCGTCAGGCATTTCACCGTTAGCTTTAATCCAAATATGCTTTACTGGTTCTATAACCTCTGGTTTAAACGGGTTATGAAACGTAACCGGACGCATTTCAATGGGCATTTCGCGAATAAATTTATTACGAATTGCCTCGGGTATGTGGTGGGCATTTTCTTGATAAAACTCAAGCGACGAGCGAAGCTCCTCAGGTGGCGGCACATTTGGCATAGTTGCCTGATGCGATAAGCCCTCTTCTTCACCCTGAAACGACGCAGTCATATAAAAAATAGGTTTACCGTATTGAATAGCGCTTACTCGGCGTGTGCTAAAGCTTTTACCATCGCGGATGGTTTCCACATCGTAAACTATCGGTTTTGCGGCGTCGCCGGGGCGTAAAAAGTAAGAGTGTAATGAATGAACAACACGTCCTTTTGGTAGGGTTTCTTTTGCAGCAGACAACGCCTGCCCCATTACTTGACCACCAAATACCGCTCTAAACCCTAAATCTTGGCTTTGCCCACGATATAAACCTTGTTCAATTTCTTCAAGTGACAATAACGATAATAAATCATCTAATACTTGGCTCATTTGCTGTTCTCTCAATCCCCAGATAAGCTAATGATACTATACAATGCAGCTATGTAAATCTAACTAAATGAGTAACACCATGAATTATTGGCTATTTAAAACTGAGCCTGATGCTTTTTCGATTGATGATTTAAAAACAGCGCCGCAACAAACCACCCTGTGGGAAGGCGTGCGTAATTATCAGGCACGTAACTTTATGCGCGACGATATAAAATTAGGTGACTTAGTATTTATTTACCACTCTAGCTGCAAACACGTAGGCGTTGTGGGCATAGCAACCGTTACTAAAGAAGCCTACCCCGACCCAACTCAGTTTGATTTAAATAGTGACTATTACGATGCGAAAGCCACGCCCGACAAGCCACGCTGGTTTGTAGTTGAAGTAACCTATAAAAGCCATTTAAACAAACGCGTTAGCTTAAAGGACATTAAAGCTAACGAGGCAATTACCGAATTAGCCCTTAAAAAAGCTGGCCGCCTCTCGGTAATGCCAGTCACACAAAACGACTGGGAGCACATAATAGTCATGGGCAATTAAGCTCAGTAAGCAAATATCAAGCTGTAATAGTCGCTAATCATTAACGGGCTATAGCTTGGCTCTGTTTGACCTCTTTTAACTGGGTTTGATACGATCCCCGCCGAGATATAATTGGGGGATTAATGAAATTACTGTATTGGTTAGATGAATGGTTAACGCTTTGTCGTGATGAACAACAAACTAAACTGCCTATGTGTGGTGGCGACTTACTCGGCGATGTGTATGTAAAATACGAATTTGTTGATTTAAATAAACCCCTGCTTTTTACTTTTTCCCCCGCAGGCACTAACGTCCAAGAACACGACCTAACCGATGACTTTGCCCCCTGGGGCTACCACTTAGCGCAAAAGCAAAACGTTAATGTAATTTCATTTCAGCATTTAGGAAAAAGTAATTGGTTTAGAAGCCGCAATTTAATTTTCTTTTTAGAGCAGCTCGCAACGTTACTTGAACCATTTAAATGCCGCTTAGGCTATGGCCTAAGCCGCGGTGGTTTTGCTGTGGGTGCATTTGCTAAATTATTAAAGCTCGACCAGGTTTTATTTTTTCATCCTGTGAGTAGCAAAAATACCGAAATAGTGCCGTGGGATAATCGCTCAAGCACTGAGCTTGCGCAGCAGTTTGATTGGCAAAGTGAATATAACGATGTTGATTTAGGCCATGCTAAGGGGTATATAATTTATGATCCCACCAATAAAATAGACCGCTTACATGCTAAGCGTTACCCGCAGCTTACCCATTTGCGCGTATTTGGTATGGGTCACGGCACTCATGCCAGCTACCTAACTAAGTTTGGGTTTTACAAACAAGTGGCCGTTGATTTTATCCGCCACCAGCAAATCGATATTGCGCAGTTTCGTTTGCAAACTAAAACCCTACGTTTAAAAGAAGAGTATTACCAAAGTCTAAATAAGGCCAATGCAAAATCGCCACACCGTTTAGCGCTACTAAGTACGGCTCATCAAATTTTAGCGGATGAAAAAGAAGAGCATGTGCAAGAACATCAAGCAAAAATAGATATTCAGCCACTGATTGACGTGGCTCTTAAACACCAAGATGAGCATCCTAATGATGCAATTCAATTATTAGAAGTTGCCCAACAAATCGTGCCAGACGACCCACTTGTTGAGCATAAGCTTAAGCAGCTAGAGTAAGCTACTTACGTTTTTTCTTTTTGTGGCCGTGCTTGGGCACAATCGTAAAATACATAAAGAGCCCCAGCCACGAAAAAATAATAACGCCTAATAACCAGCCGTTTTTTTCGTGGCCTTGGGTACGCTTACTGTTAACCACTATCACTACGGGTAATATATAAGCGCTTAAAATAATTATTAAAAATACTACTTCATTCATTATTTAACCTAGGCTTTGGTTATTTTGCCAAGCTTTGCCAATCTACTTCACTTGTCAGTACACGCTCAAGGGCAATGTAGTGCAGTATATCGCCTGCACTGACCTTGTAATCAAGCGGCGGATTTAAATCCATATTTTGTGCACTTAAGTTATGCGCCACCCCTAACAAAATAGCATTATAGTCATGCTTAAAATGGTGAAACAAAGTGCCAAACTCCATTTCTTCGCATTCACTTGGAATAGCTAGGCTAAACTGCGTGTCGCCGTGCAATGTAGATAATAGCTCTTCTTGTACTCGGCTCGAGCCAGGGTCTTGCATTGAACGCACTAAAATCTCTGCTGATTTAGCACTACTGCACTCTACATTTTGGCAATGCTCAAGCAGCATATCTACCTTGGTTTCATCTAAAAAGTGTGCACTAATATGGCACTCATCTTTAACTAAACGACTAATACGCAACGCCGTAGTAAATGTTTGGTCGTCATCTTGGCCATCAATAATAATTTTGTCGGCACGGCTTATAGCTACACGCTTAAGCTCTTCTAAATCGGTAAAACTGGTTAGGCGAGCAAAATCGACGTTTTCGTTAGTTAAAAACGGATGATCCATTTGCTCGGTCACCGCCAATAAAATACGGCGGTCGGTACGTTTGGTATCAGCAAGGATATAATCAATCATTTTTTTTGTGCGGGTATCGTGCCAGCCAAAAATAATAATGTGGTTGTTACTGTGAGCAAAATTTTTATCACCAGTCATAGCGCGCCTAATTAAGTAAGTCACTGTTTGCCCTGTTTTTCCTAACAGAACGCCAAATAAAGCTAATCCAAACGGAATTTGTATTAAAGCCACTACCCAACGCCCCAGCTCGCTGGTTGGGCTAAAATCGCCGTAACCCACTGTTGAGGTAGTTACTGTGTAGTAGTAAAAAAAGGTCGTAAACGAGGTAAGCGCTTGCTCATTTGCAATAAATAGCAGCCCCCAAGTCACTAACATATGAGCAAGTATTGCAAGCACCACGGCTTGCCAGCTCAGCTGATCGATATGAGCACGAACAAGTAGCGCTAGCCTCTTAAATATTACCGGCATGATACAAAATCTTTGTTAGTAAATTATCTATAAACAGTACGTTACTGTAAGCCATGCTTTTAAGCAACGTTTAAGCCTTTAAGTAAGGCCTGTTACCCTTTTAGGATTAAATTTTGTTCAACCTATAAGATACTCAGGCCTTAAAATATAAGACTAAATGCGGGTTTGCTAATGTGCTAAGAGCATGATTAATTATAATAAGACTAAAAAACACACAGACACATTATGCTTAATAAAATTGCCACACCGTTTACCAAATTAGTAGAGCGCTTCTTACCCGACCCTTTTATATTTGTCATATTGCTGAGCTTAATTACTTTACTCTCTGCCAGTATTTTTACCCCCGCAACACATATTGAAGTTATTAACGCATGGGGGAGTGGTTTTTGGAACCTATTGAGCTTTGCCATGCAAATGCTGTTAGTGCTTATTACCGGCTATATGCTGGCAAGCACACCGCCTATCAATAAGCTATTAAAAAAACTAGCTACGCTTGCCAATACAGCACCAAAAGCCATTATTTTAGTCACGTTTATTTCATTATTAGCAAGCTGGTTAAATTGGGGATTTGGTTTAGTGATTGGCGCTTTATTTGCTAAAGCTATTGCTAAGCAAACAAAGGTTGATTACAGGTTGCTAGTAGCCAGTGCTTACTCTGGCTTTGTTGTATGGCATGGCGGTTTAGCAGGCTCTATCCCGCTCACCATTGCTACCGAGGGGCACTTTTCACAAAGTAGCATTGGTATAATTAGTACCGAGCAAACCCTGTTTGCTGGTTTTAACATAGCAATATTAATTGGCTTATTTATTATTATGCCGCTGGTTAACCGCTATATGCTACCCAGTGATAAAAACAGCGTATATGTGGACCCAGCGCTAATAAAAGAATCCCCCGCTCATAATGAAAACATAACCCGCCCGGCTCAACATTTAGAACACAGTAAACTGCTTGGCATCGCAATTGGTTTGCTCGGCCTTTTTTATTTGGCGTATTACTTTATATTTGCAGGCGGTAGCCTAAACCTTAATAGCGTTATTGCGATGTTTTTGTTTTTAGCCATTACCTTACACCAAACACCCCATAACTTACTTAATAGCTTACAACAAGCAATCCCTAGCGGCGCAGGCATTGTTATTCAATTTCCATTTTATGCAGGTATTATGGCCGTTATGGTCGATAGTGGTTTAGCGCAGCAAATATCACGTGGTTTTATTACCGTAGCAGATGCCGATAGCTTGCCATTTTTTAGCTTTATAAGTGCAGGTCTCGTTAATATGTTTGTGCCTTCTGGCGGCGGGCAATGGGCAGTACAAGCACCTATTGTTATACCCGCAGCGCAAGAGCTGGGCGCCGATATATCACGCGTTGCTATGGCTGTTGCGTGGGGCGATGCGTGGACTAATTTAATTCAACCCTTTTGGGCATTACCCGTATTGGCAATAGCAGGCTTAAAAGCAAAAGATATTATGGGTTTTTGTGTTGTGCAGTTGTTTGTAACGGGGGTATTTATTGCGTTGATGCTAAGTTTTTATCCATAGGTATTTTAGTAATAAGTAGGCGCGATTTTATATCGCGCTTGCTAGTCACAAGAAAATTAAGCTAACTGACAAGCCATTTATATCACCAAATAATTTCACCTAGCGCTAATAAATTACAGATCATGTGAGCGATAATACAATACCACAGATTATCCGATAAATGACGAATTAACCCCACCAAGCAAGAAAATACAAACAGAGAAATATAAACTTCAACTTGATCATACTGCCCATGTATCAATGTAAACATAATACTTGGGATAATAATTGCACCGCTGACTCCCAAGGCGTTTTTTTTCAGCCTGTAGAATGCAACTCCTCGAAAAACGACTTCCTCAAATATAGGCCCAATAAATACTGCTGCTAAAAACAGCATAATTTTATCTAAAAGCGAGTTTGTTTGTGCTTTAACTTCTAACATAAAATCTGGCAAGGCAACTTCCATAAAACCAAAAAGCCATTGCTCCAGTAAAACGTAAGCCGCTGTTAATAGCACTGTAATAATTAAAGGAAAAAGAGCCACTTTCTCTATTGCTAAGCGCCCAATAACTTCGCTTTTATTTTGCGCATCAAGAGTAGGCTTTAAAAATGGCAACGTAAGTACAGCTGTGAGGAAGATAGATACAAAAACTAAGCCGGGATTCGATTCTAGTTGATCTAAATGTGTAAGGTCATTTAACAATAATGCCCCACCACCCGATAAAAAAATAATCAAGTATGAGACCATTGGGAGCGCCAGTGAAAAAAAGGCCAACCAATAAAGCGTGTACAATAAAGACTCCACTGTATTTTGATTTACATGTTGCTTTATCGCATCATCCATAATTTATCAGTTCCCTGCTGCTTATTATTTTTCATTCTGAATGGGTAGCACCATATCAATTACCCCATAAAGAAACAAGCCAAAACTAACATCTTGAAATCGCTACACAAACCTTAAAAAGTAACGTACAAAAAAATTGTATGGCGAGCAAAATTCGAGCTATCATGCTGTTTTTGCTAGCTCGATAAAATAGTCATCGGCAGGCTCAATATTGGGTTTTCTGAATCGGCAAAGTGCATCATTACAGCTACATGCCCAGCTACTACAATAGCGTACATAGCGGCTGAAAAGCCTTGGCCGTATTTATCAAGCGGCAATAAATGTGAGTAATGTCGGCCTCGCCATTCAAATACGATTTCCAGTGCGCCCACAAACAAAAAGAATACCAGTAACATCAAACCAAATGTGTAGCTCAGCCATAAGCCAAATAACACACCGAGTAAACACACACTCAAACCGACCCAAGAGCGCATTGAAAAGCTGATACTTTTTAGTACATGGCCGCCATCAAGCGGTAAAATGGGTAATAGATTAAATAAGTTAAGTAGTGCGCTTAATACCGCAACACCTGCAAATATCTCCATCTCGGTGGCGTAATAAAGCACTATACCTAGCACTGAGGTAAACAATCCAAATGCAGGGCCCATTAGTGATATAACCACATCTTGCCAGCGCGTTGTTATTTTATCGTCGCTTACAGCAAGCCCGCCTACAAAGGGAATAAGGTAAATACCTTTGGTTTTTATACCAAAGTATTTCATGGCTCTTACGTGCCCATATTCATGCACGACTAAACAGGCAATCAGCATTAATGCGAATTCAATGCTAAATAACCACGCATAGCCAGCAACCGATGCACCTGCCAGCGCCACCTTTATTACTTTTGCACTTTTAAATAACTTAAAACCCAGTGCCGCTAGCCCTAAAAAGCCTTTTTTGGGTGTGTTATTTACCGGTGCAGGTAAAGCAAGCTGAGTAGCAAATACGTCATCAACAAACAACGAAAGTGATTGCTCCTGAATCTGCGAGCTATCTATACCTATTCGCTGGTTGTTTAAAGCAAACTCAACATAATTATCTTTTGGATTTTCAAATGTTATTGCTTGCTGATTATGGAATATTTGTACTATTTTTTGCCCACTTACCATTAACGTTAATGGCTGCTCGGCGAGCATAAGTTCTATTTTTATCATGACTAAAACCAATTAAAACAATGGCGTTAGTATACCGATGAATTTAAAAAACACGAATTGCCTTAAACAATAAGCACAAAAGCACTTAAAAGATAAAAAATAATATAAAACTAAGCTGACAAAAGGCTGATCAGGCGCTATTTTTACAGTACTAATATATTAAGCAGTTACAAGGATAGAGCATGTCGATTTCGGTACCCAATATTTTAGTTGTGGATGACTCTAAGGCAATTTTAATTGTTATGGAGGCCATTTTAAATGAGTTAGGAGTCTCGAATAAAGTTACAAAATGCCTGAGTGCTCAGCAAGCGCTAACTCATGTAACAGACGATATAAACTTTTACGATATTGTATTTACAGATTTAAACATGCCTGAAATGGATGGCATGGAGTTCATCAGAAAGCTAGGCGAGCTTAATTTTACAGGTGCAGTAGTTATAATTTCGGAGATGGATCACAAGGTTATTAATTTAGCTGCAAATTTAGCGCGTCATAGCAATATTCACTTAGTCGCAAATTTAGCTAAGCCTGTACAACTAAACCAAGTAAAAACCGTTTTACAAAAAGCACAACATTTAGCAGTACATAGCGATCATTCCTATACCTCTATTTCAGAAAAAGCATTGCATGAGGCAATAAAATTAAACGAAATAACACCTTACTATCAGCCCAAAATAAATTCTCAAACCAGTGAAATAGAAAGTATTGAAGTATTAGCGCGCATAGTTAAAACGGATACTGGCGAAATCATCGCACCCAACCGCTTTATTTCATTATCGGAGCAATGCGGATTAATTAATCAAATTACCTTTAGCTTATTTGAACAAGCCACCAGCGATTTAAAAGCCATACGCACAAGTATTGCCGCGCACCTAAAACTGGCTTTTAACCTATCACCTACGCAATTAGATGATTTAAGCTGCCCTAATAAGCTAATGCTTATTTTACAGCTCAATGAGTTATCACCAAGTGATATTATTTTAGAAATCACCGAGCAGCATGCGCTATCTAGCCTTTCTCAGCTAGAAACGCTAAACAGATTAAGAATGCATGGCTTTGGTATATCATTAGATGACTTTGGGGTGGGCTTTACCAATATGAACCAGCTCAAACGCCTGCCTTTTACTGAAATAAAAATTGACCGTACACTTATTAGTAATATTGAAACAGATCAGTTCTCGCAAGTAGTCGTTAGTTCTCTGGTTGATATTGCCAGCCAAGAGCAATTAGCCCTAGTGGCTGAGGGCGTGGAGCGCGCTGAAGAGTCGTTGTACTTAAAAAATTACCGCACCAATTTAGCTATGCAGGGTTTTTTATTTACCTGCCCCAAACCCAAAGGCGATTTTATTGAGTGGGCACTAAACTGGGTCAATACTACTGGGGGCACAATTAAACGCTAGCCTTCACTCCCGAGGCAATTACCTGTTGTCTCGGGGCGTATCATCATCATTACTTACTATGTGCTCACTGCTTGCTAAACGCTGGCGCCAACGCTGCTTAGCAACCATTCGCATATTGGTTGACTGGTCACGCTCATCAACAATTTCAAGCCCCATAAGCGCTTCTATCATATCCTCTAGGGTTACAATACCTTGCACATCACCGTACTCATCAACAATTAAACATATATGAGTGCGCTGTTTAAGCAAGGTTTGTAGTAACGACGACACATTATGCCCTTCTGGTACCGTGTGAATAGGCTTTACTAATTTGCTAATTTTATAGTCGGTGCCAAGGCGGTGATAAGCCAACATAATATCGTTTTTATGCACAAAGCCAATAATATCATCGGCATCTTTATCAAATACAAGCACTCGCGAAAACGAAGACGAGCCATGCTCACTCATATACTGATCGACGGTTAAACCTTTATGCACCTTGTACAGTACGGTGCGCGGGGTCATTAAATCACATAATTTAGCATGCCTAAAATGCAGTAAATTACGGATAATTTCAGACTCATCTTGATGAATAGCTCCCGACTCAGTGCCTATATCTGCCATAGCTTCTATTTCTTGGCGAATATAAAAAGCCTCATCGTGCTTGGCACCCATTAAATTAGTGAGCTTTTGAGCAAACCATACAAATGGTTTTAGCGATATTACTAAAAAGCGTAAGGAGTAAGTCACGCTAGGGGTTAAGGCACGCCAATAATTGGCTCCTAAGGTTTTTGGAATGATCTCTGAAAGTACCAATACTAAAAGTGTCATTATGGCAGAAGCAATGCCGACCGCCGCATCTGAAAAAACCACAGCAGCTTGTGCGCCCACGCCTGCAGCACCGGCGGTATGAGCCACGGTGTTAAGCGTTAGTATTGCAGCAAGCGGTTGATCTACATTATTTTTTAGCTTTTCGAGTTGCTTAGCAAGTTCTGGCTGTTTTTTACGTAATAGCGCTACGTAACTCGGCGAAATACTTAATAGCACTGCTTCCATAACTGAACATAAAAAAGAAATGACGATGGCAGCAACCATGTACACAATCAGTAAAGTCACTTTTTCTCCGATGAGTTGAACATATGGGCATGGTAACAATACATGCTATATTTGGCCAAATAACTATCAATAATAGGCACAAATATGAGAATTAGCTCACCTTGGACCACAAAAAATAAATTACTAAAACAGACTGCCAGGCTTTTTGTTCTGAGCAGTTTGAGTATGACCGCAATAGCAGCCCCGCTTGATAAATCAAATATTGAGTTTATTGGCCCCCTAGGCGAGAACATGCAAGTTAAGCCATTTCAAACGCCACACGGTCAAACCATTATTAATAACTTATTAGAGCCTCTGCAACGTAATTCGCAAAGCGTGTCTGTATTTGGTAAAAAGCACAGCTGGCAGCCGTTTCATAAAGTAAACGCGCTTACTTTAGGTGGCCTACAAGCGCTTAAGTTCAATATTGAAACAAGGCGCTTTAGCCAGGGTACATTAACCATAAAGGGAGTAGAAAACGCTCAGTTGTTTGTCGATGCTAAGCTTCAAAAAGGGGATAACCACACATACTCTTTATCGTTAACAAATGGCACTCATAAAGTGATTGTAGTAGCACAACAGGTTGCCAACTGGAACAACGTTTCCCTCGACTTTGAGCCCAAATCCGATACTGACAAAATTACAATTAATACTTCTACAACCGAGCGACTTTCAGCCGAGCAGCTTTTTGATGCACCTACCATTAGTGGGCTTTCTTTTGCGCCCGATGCTAAACAATATGTTACTAGTACACGCAGCTATTCAAACCAAACTGCTAACCAAGCAAACGTGGTAACTGAGCTTAAAAATAACCAAAACCAAACCTTGTATCGTTTTGAAGGCCAACAGCCAAGCAATATGGTGTGGAGCCCCAATAACCAATTTTTAGTTTATATGTTAGGCAACGAGCTAAAACAGCTAAACCGTAAAAACCTCAGCGTTAAAACATTAGCCACAGAACTTGAAGGCGCGAGCAACTTTAATTTTTATGATAGTAACAGCCTTATTTTTAGCTGGTCTAAAACACCTGAAGACAACAACAGCTTAACTAAGCACTACAAAGGCCTGCAAGATAGATGGTCATACGCACGCAACGTAAGTCAACTCTATATATTAGACACTCACAGTGGCTTAACCAAAGCACTGAGCCAAGGACCTATCTCACATAACTTTGAAGATGCAAACACAAATCGTGGCAAGGTTTTAATGAGCCGACAAGCGATGGTTATGCAAGCCACCACCCACCCAGAGACCGAACTGCTGGAGCTTGATTTAAAATCAAATAAAATAACCTCTTTTGGTAAATTTAAAACCTTTAATCATGCAAAGTACGCCAATAAAGATGTATACGTTGTTGCGGGCCCAGATTTTAAAAATGGTGCAGGCCGCGCCCTTCCAAAAGAGATGTTAGCTAATAATTACGACGGCCAATTATACTTACTTAGCGATAACGGTAAAAACGTAAAAGCGCTGAGTAAGCAGTTTGACCCCGCTATAGGTGAATTACATGTGCTTGATAACGGCGATGCGCTTATAAAAGTAACCGAGCAAGATACCCAACCTTTGTATTTATATGACTTAAGTAAACAGCGCTTTAAAAAACTTAATACAGGCCTAGATATCGTCGAGCAGTTTAGCTACTCGCACGAGAGAAACCCGCAAGTACTACTAAGCGGTACCACAGCATCTACGCCACAGCAGCTTAAACGCTTAAATATAAGTAAAAACAAAACAGATCTAATCTGGGATTCTAAGCCGCTTGCCTACGCTAATACGCAAATTCCGACCCTTGAAGAGTTTAATTTTACAAATAAAGACGGCGTAGAAATAACAGGACGTGTATACCTACCTACTAATTTAGATAAAACTAAAAAACACCCTGCGCTTGTCTATTACTACGGCGGCACTTCACCGGTTACTCGTGGCTTTACAGGTCGCTACCCATTTAACTTATGGGCAGAAAATGGCTATATTGTTTATGTATTACAGCCCACAGGAGCAACAGGGTTTGGGCAAAATTTCTCTGCACAGCACGTTAATGCCTGGGGTGACTATACCGCTAACGATATAATGCAAGGTACCCAAGCATTTTTGAAAAAGTACGATTTTGTTGATAGCAAAAAAGTAGGTAATTTAGGCGCCTCTTATGGTGGCTTTATGACCATGCTGCTGGCAACAAAAACCGACATGTTCAGTGCATCAATTGCGCATGCGGGTATTTCTAACTTAACCTCATATTGGGGCGAAGGTTGGTGGGGTTACTTATACTCAGGCGAAGCCTCTAAAAATAGCTTCCCGTGGAATAACGCTAAACTGTACAGCGATCATAGCCCTGTATTTCATGCCGATAAAGTAACGACTCCTTTGTTACTTTTACATGGCGATAGCGATACCAATGTACCTGTTGGTGAAAGCTTAACCATGTATACAGCTTTAAAACTACTAAACAAAGACGTAGAGCTTATTGAATACAAAGGCGCTAACCATCAAATTTTTGCTCGTGACAAACGCTTTGACTGGTGGAACACCATGCTTGCTTATTTTGATAAACACCTAAAAGGCGAACCACAATGGTGGGATGCTATGTACTCAGATAAGTAACACAGCGCTCAGCACATTTTTACTAAGTGTGCTGAGCTTCATGCTATCAACAGGTGCTTTGTATGACCCCTTTTATATTTGAAACATAAAGTTACCGAAAAGTTACAGACCCCCCTTCTCAGCATTAAACGATTGGTGCTACCATACAGAGCTATAAATATACAAAAATAAGTCCTATGGCAATTAACGTTTTATTGGTTGAAGACGACGAGCTACTCGTTAAGCGCATCCAAAATCACTTTACAGACACCGAATTTTCGATAGAAATAGACCCCACAGGTGCTGATGCCCTAAACATAGTTAGGCAACGCGTAAACCTGCGCAATGCTATTTCTCTTGCCATTATTGATATTGTATTACCCAAGCGTGATGGATTGCAGCTTGCCAAAGAGCTCAACACTTTGACCGATATTGGCGTCATTGTTTTATCCAGCCGTGACTCACAAGCAGATCGTATTGCAGGGCTTGCCCAAGGCGCTGATGATTATATTTGCAAGCCTGTCGACTTATTAGAGCTTGAGCTGCGCATGCGTGCGCTTTATAAACGTATTGCAATTAATCAAGATGATGACGAAAGCGAAGAATTTATAGAATACGCCGACTTTAAACTTCACCCCGACAATCGCACATTAATTACCTCATCGGGTATTGAGTCGCGCTTAACCGAAGCCGAGCACAAAGTGCTAATTTGTTTAATTAGCAACGCAGGCAAAGCCACCTCGCGTGAGAAAATATCAGAAGAAATAGGTCAGCCCGATTGGAGCCCAAATGACCGCACTGTGGATGTTTTAATTGGCCGTTTGCGTAAAAAGCTATACGATGAAAAAGACCAAAAGCGTATTGTAACCGTACGTGGCAAAGGCTATATGCTCTCAATTTAGCGCATTAAAATTTTAACATCGTAAAAATACACTGAGCTTAACAGCTTAAAATAATGAAACATTATTGCGGTTCGGTATTACTTCCAGCAGCGTTTAGTTTATTTAGTTAACTGCGCTAGTAACCGCTCAAAAGCACGATAATTTAGCGCCTCTTTTAGCTCTTCTAAACTAATATGCTCTGCACCTTTTAAATCACTAATTGTACGCGCCACTTTAATGACCCTATGGTAAGAGCGCGGTGATAACGACAACTTTTCGCTAGCGCGTGCTAAAAACTGCAACTCAGCAGGCGCAAGCTCACAGTGTATATTCATTTCTTTGTTATTTAGACGCGCGTTAACCTTACTTTGGCGTTTTAACTGAATATGGTATGCAGCTTCAACCCTCTGCCTAACTTGAGCACTGCTTTCTTCAGGCTGAGTACTTTGCAGCTCAACACTGGTTAAACGTGGCAGCTCAATTTGCAAATCGATACGATCGATAAACGGGCCTGACACGCGAGATAAATAACGCATAACTTGGTCAGGCGTTGCTCGCTTATCATTATGGCATCCAGTCGGACTTGGGTTGAGTGCAGCTATTAGCTGAAACTGCGCCGGAAACTCCATTTGCCTTGCAGCACGGGAGATAACCACAGAACCGGTTTCCATAGGCTCACGCAGAGAATCAAGTACCTTACGTTCGAATTCCGGAAGCTCGTCCAAAAACAATACCCCGTTATGCGCAAGTGAAATTTCACCCGGCTTAGGGTTTGAAGAACCACCGACTAAAGCAACGGCTGAGCAAGTGTGGTGCGGGTTTCGAAACGGCCGCTGGCGCCAATTATTTAAGTCAATAGATTGGCCAATAATAGAATACAGTGCAGCCGTTGATATTGCCTCATCGTCCGACATGGTTGGCATTATCGTTGCCATACGCTGCGCTAGCATAGATTTGCCCGTACCAGGCGGGCCTAAAAAAAGTAGGTTATGGCCTCCAGCTGCAGCTATTTCTAGCACTCGCTTAGCACCGGGTTGGCCTTTAACATCACTTAAATCGAGTAAAAAGTCGGGAGACTGGGCGCAATCAGGGTATTCAATATTTAAAGGCAGCGGCTGCTGATTTAATAAATCGCCCCACACTTCTTGCAGCGAATTAACCGCTTTACGTTTAACGCCGTTCACCAAACTTGCGAGGCTATCGTTGGTAAAAGGTAAAAAGCAGCAGCGGTCTTGTTCTTTTGCTGCAAGTACAGAGGGCAAAATGGCATTTACACCACGCACTTCGCCATTAAGGGCAAGCTCTCCGTAAAACTCATATTTATGTATATCAGGGCAAACAACCTGCCCAGAGGCCACTAAAATACCTACGGCAATAGCTAAGTCAAAGCGCCCTCCATCTTTAGGTAAATCGGCAGGGGCTAAATTTACGGTGATACGTTGATCGGGAAAACCAAATTGTGAGTTTTCTAGGGCGCTACGCACCCTATCTTTTGATTCTTTAACTGAGGCCTCAGGAAGCCCTACAATATGAAAAGCTGGCAAACCATTCCCAAGGTGTACCTCTACAATAACCTCGGGGGCGTTTATACCTACTTGGGCACGAGAATAAATGCGAGCTAGCGACATTCCTTATCCTAATTAATGGTTTAATTAATTAGTTTAGTCAGAATATTTAAAAACGTGTACTGTGATTTGCCATTTAATAGCTGCAATACGAAGCAATAAGGTGGTTAGCATTGCCATTACCATGGCAAGTTCGGTCGCTAACGTAAAGTGAATACCCAAAGTATAAACTACACCGCCTGCGATACAGGTAATTGCGTATAGCTCGCCTTTTAGCAGCATAGGAATTTCGCGGGCAAGCACATCTCGGAGCATGCCACCAAAGCAACCGGTAATTACACCCATAATAATTGCGGTCATATTTGGCATACCGGCTAGTAAGGCTTTTTGAGTACCCATAACCGCAAAAAATGCTAAACCAAATGCATCGGCAATTTGTAATGTGTAATGCGGAATCGACTTTTGCTTGTTAATAAGCCGAGTGGTAATAAATACCGCAGCTAAAATAGCATAAAAAAAGCTTTGGTCGTGTAACCAAAATACCGGAACATCCAGTATAAGATCGCGAACTGTACCGCCTCCAATGGCTGTCACCGCTGCTAATACCACCACACCAAAACCATCCATTTTCTTTTCGTGTGCAACCAATGTACCCGTAATAGCAAACACGGCAATGCCAATTAAATCAAACCAGTGGTAAAGCTCAGTCATGTTTAACAACCCAAAATTATTTGTGCCGTTTTAACACAAACTATACAAAGTTTTAAGTAATAACGCATTTTTAAGGAAGTTTGTAATATTTATAGCTATTGCTTGGGGGGTAAATCTAAAAGTGCTTTTTAAGGAAAGAAATATAATTTTAGGCATAAAAAAACACACATTAAGCGTGTCGTTTCATTTTATGTATTTCAGTGGCTGCGGGAGCATGATCTTATAAAAGGTGAGCCGACGACATTTGCTGGCTAATAAAGAGCTGAGACCGACGAGCTATTCATTTCACTGAATTTTAGGCATAAAAAAACACTCATATAGAGTGTCGATTCATTCTAACTTTTTATTTCAGTGGTTGCGGGAGCCGGATTTGAACCGACGACCTTCGGGTTATGAGCCCGACGAGCTACCAGGCTGCTCCATCCCGCGCCTGAAATATGCATACTTATTTAGCGTTGCTTACATTACAACGTGGCTTCCAACTCCATAAAGGAAATTGGTTGCGGGAGCCGGATTTGAACCGACGACCTTCGGGTTATGAGCCCGACGAGCTACCAGGCTGCTCCATCCCGCGCCTGTATGTTTATAGTCTAAGAGACGGATTGTAACCGACGACCTTCGACTTCAGGTTTAAGCAGTCCGGCGAATGATTTATCATTCTGCTCCATCCCGCGCCTGTATATTTTAAGTCTATCGACTACTTAATTTAGTCTCTTAAGCTAGAGTTTTACAGTAACCAAATTTTTTAAAAATTGGTTGCGGGAGCCGGATTTGAACCGACGACCTTCGGGTTATGAGCCCGACGAGCTACCAGGCTGCTCCATCCCGCGCCTGTAATTTCTTTGAAATAGTTTCGTGTTAATAACGAGCCTGTTTCGAAGAGAGCGCTATAATATAGGAATAAACTTATATTGCAAGGCTTTAACTAGTTAATTGCGTTCAACCGAACAAAAAGCAACCAACAGGCACTATAAATAGCTATCGCTGATGCGGGCTTATCATTTTTTGAAACTCCCAATCTGGGTGCCCCATTACAATAAAGTCAGGGTTTTCAGTGCTTTCACGCTGGTTATAAGTAAGCGGGTTAAACTCTGCATCGGTAATACATCCGCCCGCCTCTTCTACAATAACTTGTGATGCGCCGGTATCCCACTCGCCTGTAGGACCAATTCGTAAAAAGCAGTCGGCTTTACCTTCGGCAACTATACACGCCTTCAAAGAACACGAACCAACAGCAATAGTGGCAAACTGCGTATTTAAATACTGACTGACCGCTTCAATTTTTTGTCTACGGCTTACTGCCAGCGTTAGGTTATCGGGTGTTGCTACCGACATTTTTGTGTCGCTACCATTTTCTCGTTTAAATGCACCCTGGTTAGCGGTAGCAAAGTAAGTAATGTCTTTTGCTGGCCAATGAATCACACCTAAAACAGGGTGGTTATTTTCAATAAGCGCAATATTAACGGCAAAATCACCACTTTCTAAAATAAACTCGCCGGTGCCATCCATCGGATCTAATAGCCAATAGCGTTGCCAGTTTTGTCTGTCAGCAAGTGCCGGAATAGGCGTTTCTTCCGACATGATAGGAATGTCGGGCGCAAGCGCTTTTAAACCAGCAACAAGCACATCATTAGACGCTAAGTCTGCTTTTGTAACAGGCGTAGAGTCTGACTTTTCTTGCTGGCCAATATCGTCTTTTTTATAAATAGCCATAATGGCATCGCCTGCACTTTGTGCAAGTTCAATACAAGGCTCTAATAATTTATTCATTTGCAGCTCCAGACGCTAAATACTTATTTAATAATAGCAAAGCGGCAACACTGCGAGCTTCGGTAAAATCGTCTTGCTCTAATAATGACTGCCAATCTGTTAATGGCCACTTAACAACCACTAAAGGTTCGGGCTCATCACCTTCTAACGTTTGCGGATATAGTTGCTTAGCAAATAAAATATGCATGGTCGCGTTAAAGTAACTTGGTGCCATTGATACTACTTTTAACGGCTCAAAAAATTCAGCACCAAAGCCCACTTCTTCTTTGAGCTCTCTGTTTGCAGCTTGTTGTGGCGTTTCGCCTGGGTCTATCAAGCCTTTAGGAAAGCCTAATTGGTAGTTGTTTGTGCCCGCGCAATACTCTCGTACCAGTAGCATTTCGTTATCTGCAGTTATTGGTACAATCATTACAGCCCCGCGGCCACCGCCACGTATGCGCTCATACTGGCGCTCTTCGTCATTAGAAAACTTAAGCTCTAACGATTCAACAGTAAATAAACGGCTTTTAGCAACTACATTGTTACTAATAATTTGAGGCGGAGTTGGGTGCTTTTTCTGTGTCATTGGCGTTATTTTGCTATCATGGCAGTTGTGCTTAATCATAAACTTTTCACAAGGAAAAGCCCATGCTAAATTGGTCAAAAATCGATACCGTTTTACTCGATATGGACGGAACATTACTCGATTTACATTTCGATAGTCACTTTTGGCTTAACGTGGTACCAGAGCAACTTGCGCTCACTCGCAATATTACCCTTGATGAAGCAAAAGCCGAAATGCACAAGCGCTATCAAGCGGTAAGTGGTCAAATACAGTGGTATTGCTTAGATTATTGGCAAGAGCAACTCAATTTGCCAATAATGGAATTAAAACGCCAAACCCAGCACTTAATAAAAGTACGCGAAGATGTGCCCCACTTTTTAACTGAGTTAAAAAAAGCAGGTAAAGAGCTAATCCTGTTAACTAACGCCCACCCAGAAAACGTCATGCTTAAATTTGAACATACCGCGATAGATAATTATTTAGATGGCGTGGTGTCGACTCATCAATACGGAGTGAGTAAAGAGCAGCAAAGTTTGTGGCATCAAGTACAAAAAGATTTAGGATTTAATAAGCAGCGCACTTTGTTTGTTGATGACAGTGTGCCAGTTTTAAATGCTGCCCGAGAATACGGCATTGAGCATTTACTTGCGGTTGCTAACCCAGATAGCCAACAACCACATAATGTAATAGCCGATTACTTAAACGTAACCGACTACCGTAAGATTATTTAACCTTTCGCTGGCTTTGTACTAAAGTCAGCTGCCTTTGCCTCTTTATGCCCACTGTATATTCCATTATATGAACTTTTAACATCCAAGTCAGTTTGCATAAAGCGTATATGGCAAAAATTCACTCTAGAATATATACGGATATCATTACAAGATTCATTTTTTATCTCAAAGGTTATAGAAGACGGGTTATTGTGGCCAAATGTAGGTGCAACATAATTAGCGCTGAAGTTAATGCTCAAACCCACTCTAGCGTAACAGGATAGTTGGCTTAGCTCCCCGCACAAAGAGTTTGGTAAACTCAAAGACTCAACAGAAGCTCCCAATATAAAATCACCTGGTTTTAATACATATCCTTCAATTGGAATTTGTATAGCTTTAAAAAAAGATTTCGTATCTGTAGATTTAGTATCAATTTCTCTATCGTGCTGTTCCATTAAAAGTATGTGGTCACTTAGCCTCAGTAAATAGCTCGCAGGTCTGAATGAGCTTTCTTTAAAACCCTCAATAACAAGCTTACCTTCAATTAGGTGTCTTTTTATACTTTCGGAACTTAATACCATTTAATACACCATTGTTACTAATTTTGAGTTACTGCCAGGAAAAGAGCTCGTACTGATTTCTTTAATAATTTCAGGTGGAATAATATAAGTTTCGTTAGAATTAGATTTGAGTATAGAACATGCCTGATAATCAAGCACATAATGCTTATTTTGCTTCTCATATAAAGTAAGAGCTTTAAGCTCTATATCATCTAATGACCAGCGATTTATGATTGTTGGTTTATCAAAACCAACATGATATTGAGGGGCGCCTTTTTTTACATATAACAGAAGGTCTGCTTTAGTTAAAAAAGCAGCTTCTGCAGCAAGTGAATCACTACTAATACAACCTGAATCAGGCTTAATAAAAAAACATCTAGCATCCGTTGTAGATAAGTATTTTTCTATTTGATTGACAGGTACTTCATTTGAATAAACGTTTATAGAAAATGAGTTTAAATATGATATTGCGATACCATTTAATATCGAAATTATGCCTTTCCCAACTTCATCTACATAACTATCCATGGCTAGGTTTTTAACTAAATCAGTAAAAAGAAAAGCTCCTATGCCACCGCAAACAAATATGAACTTTGTTGATGGGTTGTTTGTAATAATAACTGGTAAATCTTTGAATACATCAGGAGCGATATGCATATTTCTATACCCCCACCATGGCACATCAATTTCGGTACTAGCCTCAGAAATAGCACCGCCTCCGGTTAGTCTTATAACAACGGTTTTCATTTCAACCAACCCATGGCATTAAAAATCTTGCAAGCACCATCAGTTAATTCTTCTTTTATTGTTTGAAGTTCATTCAAAGAAACCCACTTAATACTTTTAACTTCGGCACCAAGCTTTAAACTATTCTCATCTATGATTTCATAAGAATTAAAAACATGCCAATCATGGATCTCACCACCATGACCACATTTGTCTGTTAAGTCATCAATATGACAAATATAACTTAAGCTATTTATGCTCAGCCCAATCTCTTCATTGACCTCTCTCTCCACAGCATCAGCGAGCGTATTATCTTGATACTCTACATGTCCTGCAACAAGGCTATACTTTCCTTCATAAAATTCTTTAGCTTTTTCAATTAGAAGGATTTTATTATCATTCGTAAAAATAGCAGCGACTGTTATATGTTTAATTTTATTGTTTATTTCTAATTCCCTGATGCCGCTACCCGTTAATTGTTTAAAGTTTTCTTCTGCACAAAGCTCTTCATTTGTAAAATTACTCAAATTAGTTATCGCTTTATAAGCAATACCTATTCTATTTTGTAAAAATTTTAGTCTAGCACGTGCTTCTTGATCACCACTAAATGCATGAATATCTGTTGCATAATTAGATAAATCATCTGTTTTTATGCCCCTTGATATTAGCCATTCAGCTAACTCTAATAATGCCTGCTTTTCTGCCTGTTCTATTGGCTGGTTCAATAATTCAATGCATTGAACTTCATTACCACCTTTAAAGTTTTTAACAGCATCACTTAGAGTATGTATCACTTCTGAATCAGTGCTCGCAATACGGAATCGATATAAATTATTAGCAAACTTTAATGGACCAGGTTGTAATTCAACAAACTTATTTTCTATTAAACGAACTTTACAACCGGGATAGCTTTTTTTATATAAATAAACAGACGTTTTACAATAGCTTTCTTGATTATCTTTAATGTCTTTAAAAGAGCGCAACACCCTAAATACACGGCGGATAATATCCATCTCTACATGTGCTTTTTTATTACTAGCTTTTACAAACTGATCTGGCAATGCACCAACAGGGACTTCATATTCTTTCATTAATTCCAAGATTGCTAAGTCTGTTTTAACATTTGGACTGCAAATATAGAAATCTATATCTACTTTAGTAGTGCTTGTTTGATAAGCTTTTAAATCTTTTAAAATATCGTGAGATAATTGCGAAGTGGTTGAGAAAATTGATATTTTTATTTCGCCCCCTTCACCGCATAGCTCTCTAACCTTATTAGTGAAGAGGTTATTATCAGTATTTTCATTACTTAAACCGCTATCCACTATGAGTTGTTCTTCAAACTTGGAAAGTAAACTATCTAAATCAGCTGGCTTAATAATTCGTGACAGGGACTCTTTAAGAATTAGCCTTTTATAAAACGACTCTTGTAGAGCTTTAGTAAAAAGTTCCTTAAAATCCTCTGAAGTAAGGTAGCTACAATCTATAAAATTTTGATTGTCATTAACAAGTAGAATAAATATGGCGGCTTCGAAACTTGAAAGCTTTTGAATTACAGTTTTATCTATTTTTTTATTAAAGGAAGATAGAGGAAAAACAAACTCCTCTTTTAACCAGAAGGCATAATCAGCCAATGAGTCATAATTAATAGATTCTTTTATTATTTTTCTTTTTTTAAATACATAAAATAACCTTTTCAGGCCAAGGAATGTAAGATCGAGATCATTTTTTCCCATAAAAAAATACACTTCAACAATTATAAGACTTGCAATACCTCCTAAAGCTCCAATAGCAATATTTTTATTGAGAATATAAAGTATTAACAAAATTAAGAGTGCTGAAATTACGGCAATAATATGTCGAATCATTTAGTAAATCCTTTTAACTAAGTTGCTATGTGGCGTGAATATACACGCCACCTAAGAAGTTTACTTCACGCCAGTATGACCAAAGCCACCAGTTCCACGATCTGTTGCTTCAAACTCATCGACAAGTACAAAATCAGCTTTAAGTACTGGTATAAACATCAATTGAGCAATTCTATCACCAGAGTTTATTGAGAATTCATCATTACCTCTATTCCATACTGAAATGAATAACTCGCCTTGGTAATCTGAATCGATTAATCCGACTAAATTACCCAGTACAATCCCATGTTTATGACCTAAACCTGAGCGAGGCAAAATAGTAGCAGCCATTCCAGTATCCTGCATATTTAAAGCAATACCAGTAGGAATTAATTTCGTCTCACCCGGTAAAACTTGTAATATGTCATCAATACAGGCCCTAAGATCTATAGCAGCAGAGCCATCTGTAGCATACTCAGGTATAGGAATTTCAGTACCAACTTTAGGATTGACAATTTTTAATTCAACTTTTTTCATTTTAAACTTTCTACTCTAAATAAATTTATAAAAATAATACAGATAATATAACTTAACGACCAGCCGAAAACTCATGCCATGAGTTGATCAAGTCAACAAAGTCTTCAAAGCCACAGCCACTGCTTAAGCCATTTTCTTCAAGCATTAAGTCATCATCTTGATAGGCGACTAAATCTTCGCTGTCTTGGTGTAGAGCATGCGCTTCAAATAAGGCTTCGTCTTTAGAGAGTATTAAGTCTATCTCTTGGCCTTTTAACGTTATTGGCTCGTAGCTTGTCTTTACCGAGCTAATAAGTGCTTGTACCATCGCGACTTTTTCTTTGCCAATTTCTTCGTTTAACCAGCGGCCAATTAGGGCATGCTCGCTGCTTATTTTAATGCGCAGCCCGCTAATAGGGTCACGTATAAATTGATATTCCATAATTTTTACTTTTAAAACGCTAATGCACTAATTATACCCATAAATAACGTTAAACTGTGCCCCTAAAACGCAAAATAGCGCCCATTGGCGCTATTTAAGTAGGCAACATAGAGGCTAACTTCGCGATCTAAAACGTGCAGCATCTATAATCGACCATAAGTAAATAATAGGCACAAGTACAAAGCCTACCAATACATAAATAAGTGCGTAACTAATTATAATAGCTAGCGCAAAAAAGATAGCGGCTAAAATTCGCCCTTGTACTAATTGCCCTAAACCAGGAAAAAATATATTACACAATGCAGCAATTACATTACCGCCAGAACCTTGATCTGCCATACTCACCTCTGTAGTTAATTAATTTTAAATTTTAGTTATTTACTTACTATCACACTTTATGCCAATTTATTAAAGCTTAAAAATCAGTTAGTTAAATTAGTACTAAATAACTGTTTTAGTATTTTTTACTAAATATAGGTCAATTTGATTATTTTTATTATTAATTTTAGTCACTTATAAACTAGCCAACTGATTGGTTTTAGAGGCAATTTTATAATAGCTGTTCATAAAAACAGTATTTTATTTAGCCTAACAAAAACACCTGTTATACTGCCCTCATTATTGATTGAAAAGGCGTAACGATGGACGTTTCTGAATTACTCGATGGCTTAAATGACAAACAACGCGATGCCGTTGCAGCCCCACTACAAAACATGCTGGTATTAGCAGGTGCTGGTTCGGGTAAAACACGTGTTTTAGTTCATCGTATCGCGTGGTTAATGCAGGTTGAGCAAGCCTCTGCTTATAGTATTTTTGCGGTTACCTTTACTAATAAAGCTGCTAAAGAAATGCGCACTCGTGTTGAAGAAACTCTAAAAGCTCCCGTGGGAGGCATGTGGATTGGTACATTCCATGGTTTATCACACCGTATTTTGCGCGCTCATCACCGTGAAGCAAACCTACCAGAAGCCTTTCAAATTTTAGACTCTGACGATCAGCTAAGAATGATCAAGCGCTTATTAAAATCAATGAATATTGATGATAAAAAGTGGCCCGCCAAGCAATTTGGCTGGTACATCAGCGCTAAAAAAGATGAAGCCCTGCGCCCTAAAGATATTCAAGCCTACGATATAAATGAGCAAATGATGCTGCGTGTATATGCCGCCTATCAAGAGGCGTGTGACCGTGCAGGTTTAGTTGATTTTGCAGAAATACTGTTACGTAGCTACGAAGTTCTTAAAAATAACTCTACGCTACTTCGCCATTACCAGCAGCGCTTTGCCCACATGCTGGTAGACGAGTTCCAAGATACCAATACCATTCAATACGCATGGTTAAAGCTACTTGCTGGTGATACACAAAGCATTATGATTGTAGGCGACGATGACCAAAGTATTTACGGTTGGCGCGGCGCTAAAATAGAAAACATTAAACGCTTTTTAACTGACTTTGACGCCGAAACTATTCGTCTTGAGCAAAACTACCGCTCAACCGCAACCATTCTAAAAGCATCTAATGCGCTAATTAAAAACAACTCAGAGCGCATGGGTAAAAGCTTATGGACCGATGGTAACGAAGGCGAGCCTATATCAATTTATGCCGCCTTTAACGAGTTAGACGAAGCCCGCTTTGTAAGCAGTAAGCTACGCAGCTGGTTAAATGCCGGCAATGCGTTGCAAGACGCCGCTATTTTATACCGTAGTAACGCGCAATCTCGTGTACTTGAGGAAGCAATGCTACAAGAAGGCTTAAAATACCGCATTTACGGTGGTATGCGATTCTTCGAGCGCCAAGAAATTAAAGACGCGCTCTCGTACTTACGCTTAGTAGGTAATCGCCAAGACGACGCTGCATTTGAGCGTGTTATTAACACCCCTGCGCGTGGTATTGGTGATAAAACACTTAGCCATATACGCGACTGTGCGCGTGCTGAGTCGCTGCCTCTTTGGTACGCAGCCAAAGCAATTGTTGAACAACAACACTTATCTGGCCGTGCGGCAAGCGCTGTAACAAAGTTTGTAGAATTGGTAGAGCACATAGAAGATAAAATTAGCGACCTTACACTGCAAGAGCAAGCCAAATACACTATTCAAACCTCTGGTTTAATGGCCATGTATCAAGCTGAAAAAGGCGAAAAAGGCCGCGCTCGCGTAGAAAACTTAGAAGAGCTTATCAGTGCCTGCGATCAGTACGAGCTCCCCGAAGAAGAAGAGTTTAGCTCACCACTGCAAGGCTTTTTAGCCTACACCTCACTTGAGTCAGGCGAAGGCCAAGCCGATGAGCATGAAGACGCAGTACAAATGATGACTCTTCACTCAGCTAAGGGCTTAGAGTTTCCGCTTGTGTTTATGGTGGGCGTTGAAGAAGGCATGTTCCCATCACAGCAAAGTAATGAAGAATCGGGGCGCTTAGAGGAAGAACGCCGCCTTTGTTATGTGGGTATGACCCGTGCCATGGACAAACTTTACATAAGCCATGCCGAAAGCCGCCGTTTATACGGACAAGAAAAGTACCACAGCCCATCGCGGTTTTTACGCGAAATACCTGAAGATTGCGTAGAAGAAATTCGCATTAAAACCCAGGTATCACGCCCGCCTGCTGCGGGGCGTTTTAGTGCCTCAGTAAGCCATGCTGTATTCGAAGAAAGTGGTTTTAACTTAGGCCAACGTGTACTACACGCTAAATTTGGTATAGGCACCGTGCTTAATTACGAAGGCAGCGGCGCACAATCGCGTGTGCAAGTAAACTTTGACGACCTTGGCAGCAAATGGTTAGTAACCGCATATGCACGACTTCAAGCTGTATAAGCACTGTGTTGAGCAATTAACGCAGCAACTAACTGACGCAAAGCATCGTCAGTTAGTGCTTATCACAGGCCAACCCACTTGGTGCTATGAGCTATTAAACGCGTTAACACGTTCGGATGATGTAAAACTACTTTCAAGCAGCCTTGCCAATGCAAGTTGGCCTGAGCATACTCATCAACTACTTGGGCAAGAGTTTCCTCATGCCGTGTATGATGGCTTTAGTGGCATTTACCCCGATAAACTCGCCGCATTAGCCGGCACCGTAAAAGCCGGCGGGCTTTTATTTTTATTACTGCCTGATTTACAACGTTTAGCCTCATGGCAAGACCCTGCGCTGCAAAACGTGCAGTCTTATGGGTGTAGTAATCAGCAAAGCTATTTTAATTTACGTTTTTCTCGCCTTTTACAAACGCTACCTGCCATACACTTTGATGAACACACTGACTTTAAACAGCCGCCGCTCAAAAGCAGTGTAACAAATAAAATTGAGTATCAGGCGCAGCAGCAATGCGTTGAGCAAATAATTAAGGTGGCCACAGGGCGTGCGAACAGGCCTTTAATTATTAATGCCGACAGAGGGCGAGGAAAATCAGCCGCGCTAGGTCTTGCAGCCGCAGCATTACATGATAAAAAAATCATTGTATGCGCAACACAATTTAGAGCCACCCATAGCTGTTTTAAGCATTTAGCTAAAACCTTGCAGGTTGAATACAAGGCTCAGCAAAAACATTTAGCTAATTTACGGTACATGGCGCCCGACGCACTGCTTAATCAGTTGCCGCAATGTGATTTATTACTGGTCGATGAAGCCGCCGCAATCCCTGTTCCCCTATTATTAGCCATGCTAAAGCACTACCCGCGTATAGTCTTTGCAAGCACCTTGGTAGGTTATGAGGGTAATGGCCGAGGCTATACCATTCGCTTTACTCAACATATTAAAGCAAATTACAAAGCGGCAAAAATTGTAAACTTAGAAGAGCCTTTACGTTTTGCCAAGGGCGACCCTCTTGAGCAGCATGTACGCACACTCTTTGCTTTAGATGCACAATATAACGAATACCCGCCCGCTTTAAATAGCATTGAGCATGTTGAGGTCACCCAACAGCAACTCGTTGACAATGAGCCTTTACTGCAGCAAATAGTTGCACTGCTGGCACTTGCCCATTACCAAAGCAGTGTTAACGATTTACGCCAATTACTTGATGCCCCAGCGCAAAGGCTGTTTATTAGCAGATGCAACATGCATGTTGTGGGTGTATGTTTAATAGCAATTGAAGGCGGTATGGATGCAGAGCTAGCTAAGCAAGTAATCAGTGGTGAGCGGCGCCCACAAGGGCATTTAATGGCGCAATCGCTCGCGCAATTAAGCGCACAGCCAAGCTATTTAACAAAACAAAGCGCACGCGTTATTCGTATAGCTGTTGCACCTAATCTGCACCAACAAGGCGTAGGTAAAGCATTGCTAGCGCATTGCCAGCATCAGCTAACACCCACCTGTAGTTATATAGGTGCAAGTTTTGGGGCTACAGCAGGGCTTTTACGTTTTTGGCAATCTCAGGACTTTAGTGCTGTAAAGCTAGGTTATCAGCGAGATAAAAGCACCGGTGAGCACTCAGCCCTTGTTGTTAAAGCATTAAGCACATCCACGCAGGGCTTACATACCTTAGCTCAGCAATTTAAAAGTGATTTGTTTTATGGTTTATTAACGCACTTTAGCCAACTCGACAGTGAGTTAGTCAGTGAGCTAATAAGTAAATTTATCGATGAATCTAGCGTGCCCAACCCACTTATAAACACTACAATTAGTACAATAAATCGCTTTAATACCGCGCCAAAACTATGGTATTTATTTAACCACTCACCGTCCTGCCTAATGGCAACTAAAAGTGAAGATCGCCACTTGCTGATACAAATGGTATTACAAAACCACAGTAACGAGCAGCTAATTAAGCAACATCGCTTAAGTGGAAAAAAAGCATTAGAGCAGCAATTTAAACTCGCAGTTAAATCACTAATTAAAAAACTACACAACCTTTAAGCTATTTATCTATTTTGTTCTATCCTTAAAGCATTACAAGGCAATTAAAGATAAAGGTATGGAATTCATAAACTTTCAAGTGGGCTGTAAAACCATTTCACTTAAAATTCTCGATATTTTACTCACCGAGCGATTTGATAATAACCTCACTACATTGCCAAATAATAATAAGAGCTTTATTGGTGTAAAAGACTACATGGAGACACCCACGCCGGTGTTCGACCTAGGTATTATTTTAAATGGTAGTTCTACAGAGCAGAGAAATAAAAAAGCACTCAATGAGCTAAGAACCTGGCAAGCCTCGCTTAATGATTGGTTTAGCCAATTTGAAAAAAGTCTCGCGCAACAGAGCCACGTAATAACAAACGATAAAACTCAGCTACACAACATCGCCGTATTTTATAAAGAGTTTAAAACCGACAACAGTGACCTAAAATCTATCATAGAAAAACTTGATGAGCCTTTTCAAGCGCTAGTTACAGCAACAGATCACGCAGTTAGTGCACATAACGAGCAAGACTATAAACAGGCCAGTAAATATTTAGCGAGTATAAAGCGCAACAGCTTTATGCAATTACAACGGTTATTTGATGCGGCAAAAGAGCAAATAACACTCGATTATAAACCTATTATTGTTTTTACTACCAAAGATGGGCTCAACCCACATATCGGATTACTAGTAGATAAAGTAGAGGACAATATAGATTATAAAAAAGAAGACATTAAGCCACTCGATAAATTAACCGAAGTAGGCTTTGATATAGACCCGCAAACCAAAAGCATGATGCGAGGGCTAATAAAGTTAGCCGAAAAACACAGTGTTTTAATAGACCCTAGCGCAATATTTAGACCTGATCATTTAGCACAACAGGAAGACGAAGAAACACAAGCGTATGGTTTATTTTAAAAATAAAAAAGCCGAGAAGGCTCTCGGCTAATTAACTTATAGCAACACGTTATACCAATTCGCATAATTAAGTGATCTATTTTGAGGATGGAAAAATGTGTTGATAGCTAGACAAAAAATTCGCTATTTAGTTGTTCTAAATAAGAATTTTTTAACGAAGATAGCGACACGTTTAGCCCCTCAAAATGATTAAGTATTATCGCGGATTGGTATTATACAGTAGCTATAATATCTTCAACTGGTAAACGCGCTTTAGGTTTGCCAAAGTTCCAATCTTCTTCTTCAACTGGGTAACCCATTGCAAGTGCCACTTCACAAATATGACCATCAAGCTCTTCGCTAAACTTCTCACTGATTAACTCTGGATCAACACCTTCCATAGGCGTAGATGCAATATTTAAACGCGCCAGTGTATGCATAATGTTACCTAGTGCTAGGTAAACTTGTGCTTTAGTCCAGCTGCCATTGTAGCCATTTTCATCCGTATTCATTTCAGCAAAAGCATAGGCCCCCATAAAACTCTCACGTAATTCTGCAGGCAAATGACCAGAGCTAACCTCAACGTCTACACGTTTAGAAAATTTATCCTTAGTAAACTTAGGATCATATGCAAGTAAAAGTGTATGAGATGCTTCTTTAGCGTGTAATTGATTAAACTGGTGCTTGTTAGCAAATGTATCGTGCAAACGCTGCTTAGCTTCATCACTTTCTACCAATACAAACTTCCAAGGTTGAGAGTTGATTGAAGAAGCAGACAAGCGAATAGCTTCTTTAATTACATCAAGATCCGCCGAAGAAATACGTTTGCTCGTATCGTATTTTTTAGCCGTGTAACGGTTATGTAAGTCTTTAATAATTTGATGAGACATGCTCTTCTCCCCTTTGGTAAGGTATGTAAATACAAGATGGGGCAAGTTTATAGGGTTTGCTATCAATTGATAATTAGCAAAATACTTAAAAGACTTTCTAAAAAAATTTGATAATAGCTCAAGCCCACATCCATTTGGAATAGCGGTGTTATTGTTGCGGGATCTGTCGTTACTAAAAATGTAGAGACAAATAAAGTTATTGCGGGTAATCCTGCTCGTGAGATAAGAGGACTATATTTACCATACAAAGATGTGCGCCGAGCCTTACCCGTGGGTTTCGTGATACTCAACCCACGCTACGAAGTACAGGTTGACGCTGTGCAGCTGATAGCTGACGGCTGATAGCTAATATTTTCACTTTCTTACAGACGCAAAAAAGCCGCTTCATTTCTGAAGCGGCTTTCTCGTATTTGGAGTCGGTGCGCTACGCAGTAGAATGTCGTGGTGCCCACAGCGGTAGTGAGCCACATAGCAAAGTACTCTTAATGTTTTTTAATGGGATTCACTGGGCACTGAGGTGGTCGTCGCGTTCTTTTACCCGCGGGTTTCGTGATACTCAACCCACGCTACGAAGTACAGGTTGACGCTGTGCAGCTGATAACTGATGGCTGACAACTAATATTTTCACTTTCTTACAGACAGCAAAAAACCCGTCACATCGCTGTAACGGGTTTCTCTTATTTGGAGCCTGGCAATGTCCTACTTTCACATAGCAAATGCTACACTATCATCGGCGCTGTTTCGTTTCACTACTGAGTTCGGCATGGGGTCAGGTGGGTCCAAAACGCTATGGTTACCAAGCAAATTAGGTGTTAGTCCGTATTTCTACGTACTAACTAAATCTGGAAAATTTCTGATAATATCTTTTAAGTTTCTTCGTTGCTATCTACTTTAGCTATTAACTTCTGTCGCTTGTTTCTGTCA
>NZ_JBBEVD010000047.1:0-68930 GCF_037414265.1 Pseudoalteromonas sp. C12FD-1 | reverse complement strand
AAACCTCGCGCCGCGATTTAATCACCCCTAGATTGAACAAATTTCAATCCGCAAAGATCAGCACGCCCTAAAAAACCAACTCGCTAGAGTTGGCTTTAAGTAGTTTAAGATGTTTGATTTATAGGTGTTTTTCGCCTAAAAATTTTTCGAAAAACCGTTTTAAACACGTTACCAATATCGCCTAAAATTATGTATAAACACGGCACCAATATAAGGGTAATTAGTGTTGCAAACATAACGGCAAAGCCTAGCGCTACTGCCATAGGGATTACAAACTTAGCTTGTAAGCTGGTTTCAAACATTATAGGCAGTACCCCTGCAAAGGTGGTAATTGAGGTTAGTAATATTGCCCTAAAGCGCGCACAACCAGCCTCTATCACCGCGTTTTTAACGCTTACACCTTCTCGGCGTACTTGGTTTACGTAATCGGTCATTACCAGCGAGTCGTTTATAACTACGCCGGCCGCGGCGATTAAACCAAAACCCGACATTAAGCTAATGTCTAAATCAAACCAAAAGTGACCCCAAATAGCTCCCGTTAAACTAAACGGAATAACCGACATAACAATAAGCGGTTGGGCGTAACTTTTAAGTGGTACGGCAAGTAATATATAAACTAAAATCATGCCGCCTACAAAAAACAGCAACTGCTCATTAGCTTGTGCTTGTTGCTCTTCTATTGCGCCACCAAGTTCTGATTTAACACTTGGGTATTCCTCTTTAAGTTGTGGCAGTAAATTTTCTTTTACTTGCGAAACAACTTCGCCAGGCTCTATAACTTCTTCATCAATACTGCCGTATACATAAACCGTACGATAACCACCCTCACGGCGAATATAACTAATACCCGGCGTTTCGGTTAGCTCAACTACATCACCTAAAAGCACTTCACGCCCTTGCGGTGTGGTTACCACTGTGTGTTTTAGCGATGAAAACGCTTCGCGAGTCAGTTTAGGGTAACGTACCATTACTCTTACTTCTTCGCCGTTACGTATTACACGCTGCGCTTCGCCACCATAAAAACTGGCTCCCACTTGGTTTGCAATGTTAGCAAGGTCGAGCCCTAAATCGTAAGCCACAGGTTTTAAGCTCATTTGCACCTCTTTACTAGCAGGGTCAATGGTAGAGCTTATATCAAACAAGCCTTTTTGTTGCTGCAATAGCTGAATAAAACGACGCCCGGCAGCGTTAAGTGTTTCTATGTCTGATCCAAATAATAAGTAGCCAAACTCACCTTCTCCGGTGCCGCCACCGCCGCCAACATCATCTTCAATAGTGAGTGATTTAATACCAGCAATGGTTGGCATGGCTTCTCGCCAGCGGCGTGAAAGCTCAAACGCGTTATAAGGGCGTAAGTCTTCATCCACCAACGGCGCAAGTAACTGAGACTCCGTTCTGCCTTGGTTAAATACCAGTACATCACGAATTATTTTTTGGCCAAATTCACGCTCTGTTTCTTCATCAACTCTTAACACCATGGCTTCTACTTCACGAATAGCTGCAATAGTTTGTAAGTCAGACACATTGTCGTTCATTTCTATATGAATTTGCGGAAAATCATGTGGCACTTTTGGAGTAGGTACAGTGCGTACTTTATTTGATGTGATAAGCGCAATACTTATAAAAAACATAGCAATAAAGCCAAACAATACTGTCCAGCGCCAGTCTACACAACGCGATATAAAACGCTTATAAGGGCCATTTACAAAACCAAAAAAGCGCGTATTAAACCTATCGCGCCAGCCGCCTTTTTTAATAGGTGAAAAGTGCGTGTGGGCAATGTGTGCCGGTAAAATAAGTTTTGACTCAACTAAGCTAAATACTAAACACAGTATTACTACTACAGCAATCGCGTAAAAAAAGGCACTTTCTGGCCCACTCGATAGTGTAAATGGGGCAAACACAGCAATAGTTGTTAATACACCAAATGTAGCAGGGGTTGCTACACGGTTTGCACCACGGACAACATTCTCAACTCCGCCTCCGCTTTTTTCTACCTCAGTATAAGCGGCTTCTCCTATTACTATGGCGTCATCAACCACAATCCCGAGCACCATAATAAATGCAAACAACGAAATTATATTAATGCTTATACCAAATAACGGCATTAGCATCATTGCCCCTAAAAAGCACACCGGTAAGCCAATCATTACCCAAAGCGCTAATTTAAAGCGCAAGAATAACGAAAGCATAATAGCGACTAATATTGCCCCTTGAAACAAGTTAGCTTTCATCATATCAAGGCGCGCATTTAGGTAGTACGTCATGTCCATTAATGGCTCTAACCTAACACCCGGTGGTAGCTGGGTATTCTTTTGCTCAATAAAGGCTTTAACCGACTCAGCAACCGGAATCATGTTTTGATCTTGCGTAGCCTTTACCGACATATACACTGCGTTTTCGCCATTAAACTTAAAATAGCGCTCGCCTTCAGTAAATTGGTCCTTAATAACGGCAATGTCTTGAAGCAACACTTTAGCGCCGTATTCACCTATTTTTACCGGAATTTGTCTAAACTCATTACCAGAGTAATACTGGTTTTCAACCCGAACAGAAATAACCCCCGCATCGGTTGTTAATTGCCCCGCCGAAAAATTAGCAGAGTAATTACGCACAGCGTTCATTACATCGCTCAGGGTTAAATTATATTGGCGCAACGTATCTGGGTCGATTTCGATGGCAATTTCATCAAGAGGCACATCGTTTTCTACCAACGACACGTTTGATAGCTGTAATAGCTCATCTTCAATTTGATTGGCAATGGGTTTGAGTTCTGTCAGCGGCAAATCGGCAACTAAGGTCATCCCTATAACGTCTTGCCTAAACTCAATCTGACTTATGGTGACCGGTTCCATACCCGCAGGAAAGGTTGCAATACCATCAACACGCAGCTTTACCTTATCAAGTACATCGGTAAGCTCTGCATCGGTGTTAATTTCAAGGCTTGCTCTACCGCCATTTCTAAAGGCGCGGTACACGCCCTTTTTAATTTCGGTCACATCCTTTAGTGATTCTTCAATTTTTATAAGAATGCTTTCTTCAATTTCTTGTGGTGAGGCACCGGGGTAATTTGCCTCAACATTAATGTAGTTAATTTCTACATTAGGAAACATCTGGCGCTGAATGGTAAGGTAGCTAATAATCCCCATAATGATGATAAAAACCATCATTAAGTTTGCTGCAACAGAGTTGTTAGCAAAGTAAGCTATTAACCCTGTTTGTTTTTTTTCAATTGATTCACTCATTAATTTACACCTTACAACTGTTGCGCATCAGCGCTACTTTCGGTGTTTGTATTAGCGTTACTCGGCTCGCCCATGCCAGCCACTTTAACTTGCATGCCCTTTTGTGGGTACTCTGGTAACGTGGTAACCAACTTATCATCGGCGTTCAGCCCGCTGCTAATATAAAAGTACTCGCCTTCTTCTCTCACTACGGTTACTTTGCGCGGCTCAAGCTCTTGGTTTTCGTTAACTATCCACACTGTTTGGTTATTAACTAATGATTGCGGTAAACGGTAAATATTATTAAGCATAGCGCCTGCAAAATTAACCTGTACGTAGCTGCCAAATTTAATTGCCGGTTGCTGTGTTTTTAAGCCGTATGGGTCTTCAATACGTACCACTAAGCTGCTCATGCGCGTCGCGTTATCTACAATACCTAGGTCACGGTCAATCACGCCTTCACGTGTAAAACTGTTTAACCCTTTTTGAATAATAGTGGCCTTAATGCCCTTAATTCGCTCCGGTAAAAATACGCTATCAAAACCAGCAATAGGAATAATAACCTCTGCTGTTTCTATATTATTTAAATCAGCCACTTGTGCACCCATAGCCACAAACTGGCCAACGCCTACATTACGGCTCACTACTAACGCATCGTATGGGGCTTTTACATCGCAGTTTTCTAAATCGCGTTGTGCTCTTTTTAATGCGGCTTGCGCCGACTTAACCGCTGCTTGGGCGCTTAACACCTGCGGTTTACGTAAAAATAAGTCTGTACGTGCTTTATTCGGAAAACGCTTTGCTTCGTCTTCGGCTACTTTTGCCTGCGCTTGCTCTTCAATTAAAGCAGCTTTGGCACGCGCTAAATCGGCTTCGGCAACTAAAACGGCTGCTTCGTAGTTATCTTTTTCAATACTAATCAGTGTATCGCCACGCGAAACCACGCCACCGGCTACAAAGCTAGGGTGCCAGCTAATTACTTCGCCCGACACCTGCGCCGCCAACTGTGTGTTTTCTAATGGTTTTATTTCGCCGTAGCTGTTTATTATTACTTGGTGATTATTAGCTTCTACAGGCTCAACTTGCACGGTGGGTCGTGTATCTACTGCTGTTTTATTTTGATCTTCTTGTGCAATAGCGTTTATTCCCATAAAGCCCACTACACCAATGGCTAATGCTACAAATGGGAACACCCATCTCAGTGAATTTGATTGCATATCCTAATTACCTCATATTTCTACTAACACTATAATAACAGAGCGCAATAAAACATTAACCTGACATTTGTAAGCAACTGTTACAAATCAAATTGGGCACTGAATTTAGCTGTGTACCCGTTAACAAACACCTGCTACTCATCGCATTTATTATATTTTGTTACAAACTTTTACTATTTAAAATCAACAAATTACAAGTTTAGGCTATTATTTCATCGAGAACATGTGCGAACAGTTTTTAATTTACGTACAGTCACCCTTAATAAATAACAGCGAAAAAGATTATTACAATGAAATTAACAACCCTTGCGCTAACACTGAGTATAGCGCTAAGCGGCCACGCAGTGGCTGATGATAAAAAAGAAGACAAAAAAGTAAAAACCCTGAGCGAAATGGTCGAAGGGCAAACCGAATTTTCAGGTATTTTTAATTTATACCAAGACCAAAAAACCGGTGAGCACTTAATGGTGATCACCGAATCGCAGCTTAATACCCCTTTTGTATACTTTGCCCATACAGTCGACGGTGTCACTGATGCTGGGCATTATCGCGGTGCCTATAGAGAAACTAAGCTTATTGAGTTTAGAAAATACTTTGACCGCATTGATATAGTAAGCAAAACACCTCGCTATAAATTTGATCAAAACAGTGCCATTGCCAAAGCAAGCAATGCCAATATTAGTGAAGCCGTTTTAGCCAGTATTAAAATAGAAAAAGAAGAAGAAGGTAAAATAGCCTTTAAGGTTAACAAGCTATTTTTAAGTGAGGCGCTACACAAGGTATCGCCAACACCAAACCCAGCCGATAAAAACGCTAAAAAACGCTTTAAAGTAGGTAAATTAAATACTAAAAAGTCGCGCATTGTTAAGCAGCGCCCCTACCCAAACAACTTAGATATAGTCGTTGATTACGTATTTAGTAATGCCAGTCCCACCGTGCGTGGTACAAGTGCCGTAAGCGACCCGCGCAATGTCTCTGTAAAGGTGCAGCACTCTTTTGTTGCATTACCAAAAAACGACTATAAACCACGTAAAGATGACGCACGCATAGGCTATTTCACTAATCAATTTGATCTAATGACCTCTACCGACTGGGCGCCCTATGAGGATGTTATTAAGCGCTGGGATCTACAAAAGAAAAACCCCAATGCTGAACTTTCTGAGCCGGTAAAACCAATTACCTGGTGGATAGAAAACACCACCCCTGTAGAGTGGCGCGACACAATACGCGATGCCGTACTTACCTGGAATAGCTCGTTTGAAAAAGCCGGTTTTAAAAACGCACTAGAAGTAAAAATACAACCCGACGATGCAACGTGGGATGCTGGCGATATTAACTACAACGTACTACGTTGGACATCATCGCCAAAACCGCCCTTTGGTGGCTACGGGCCGGCTCTTGCTAACCCGTTAACAGGCGAAATACTTGGCTCAGACATTATGCTTGAGTTTGTGTTTATGAAAAACCGCTGGATTTACGATACGCTTTACACACAAGGCACAATGAGCCACGGCGAACACTTACATACAAGTAGCGATTTAAATTGCTCACTAGGTCATGAAATTCAACAAAATCTATTACTTGCTAAAGGCTTAGCAACAGGTGCCTCGATTGATGACAATGAAATGATTCGCCAAGGTTTAACTCAGCTAATTCTTCATGAAGTAGGCCACACACTAGGCTTAAACCACAATATGAAATCGTCTATTTTGTGGGATGAAAAAGAGGTTCATGATAAAGCTAAAACCCAAGGCATAGTGACAGGCTCAGTGATGGATTATGCACCCGCTAACATCGCGCCAATAGGTATGCAGCAAGGTGATATTTTTCAAACTAAGCCAGGCCCTTACGACGATTGGGCTATTAACTACGGTTACAGCACTGCCCTTAAAGATGAAGCCGCAGAGCGCGCACGTCTTGATAAAATACTTGCCCGCTCGAGCGAACACGCGCTTGCCTTTGGTAACGATGCCGACGACATGCGCGCGCCAGGTCGCCATATAGACCCACGCGTAATGATAGGCGATTTATCATCAAACCCAGCAGCCTATGGTGCCGATCGCATGGCGCTCATCAATAAGTTATTTACTGAGTTAAAAGATAAAGCCACAGTAAGAGGTGAGTCTTACCAACAGCTAGTTACCTCGGCAAATAGTTTATTTGGCCAGTACCGCTCACAAGCAGGCATTGTTTCTCGCCAAATTGGGGGCGTGTATGTTGAACGCGCCGTAGTCGGCGATACAAGCGCCGAAAAACCCTTTACACCTGTGCCACTTGAGCGCCAAACACAAGCCATGAAAATACTTGCTAAATATGTATTTGCGCCAGACGTACTCACTAGCATGCAACCACTGTATAACTATTTACAGCAACAGCGCCGTGGCTTTAACCATTATGGTAAAAATGAAGACCCGAAAGCGCACAAAATGATTTTAGGCATGCAAAAAACAGTACTTGCGCAATTGCTGCACCCGGCTGTTATGCTGCGTATTTCAGATACCGCACTGTACGGTAATGAATATAGCTTAACGCAATTTATGGACGACCTAACTGCCAGTATTTTTGTTGATAGCAAAGAGAGCACGTCTATTAGCCATAATCTACAAATAGAGTATGTAAATCAGCTTATTGCTATTGCAGGCCTGGGCAAAGCCAGTAAGCACGACAATTTGGCAAAAACTGCCGCGCTCTATCAGCTAACACAAATAGCTGATACAAGCATAGGATGGGGAGCCGATACAGCAACTAAAGCGCATAAAAAGTATATTGATCACTTAATTGCTAAAGCGTTAGAAGCTTAATTAACTAAATCAAAAAGGCCACGTTATACGTGGCCTTTTTAATGCTTATTTATAAATAAATTGTGCCTTTTAAATACCGCACAGCGTTACCGGTTAACGTGACTGTATCCTCGCCTACTTCACATTGTATAAAACCACCACGGCTTGAAGCCTGATACGCGTTTAATTTATTTTTACCTAATTGCTGCGCCCAGTAAGGGGCAAGGCCAGTGTGAATAGAGCCCGTAACAAAATCTTCTTCGCCGCCACTTGCTGGCCAAAAATAACGAGACACAATATCGTACTCAGCAGAACTCGCAGTAGCGACCACATCAAGTGGATATAAGGTTTTCAATAAATCAGACTGAGTAGTTAAATCATGAATTTGCTGTGCATTTTCGTATATAGCAAAATATGCTTGGCGATTTTTAAGTACCTTTACTGGTTGTATAGACAACCCTTTGAGCAGCGCTTCTGGTATAGCTTGCACTTCATCCGGCGCTTGCTTAGGAAAGGTCATAGTAAAACTACCATCGCTATTTTTATTAACCATAAGCTCCCCTACAGCCGCAGCGTTAAAGCGCACTTGGCTAAGATTGTGTTGCTCGCATAAAACATACGCAGCAGCGAGCGTAGCGTGGCCACAAAAATCTATTTCCATTAATGGCGAAAACCACCGTATTGCAAAACTGCCGTCTGCCTGAGGGCAAGTAAATGCAGTTTCAGACACATTATTTTCAGCGCCAATATTGAGCATTAACTCATCACTCAGCCATGACTCAAGCGGGATCACGGCCGCGTAATTGCCTTTAAATAACTCGCTTGTAAATGCATCAATTTGATGGATGGTGAGTTGCATAGGTTAACCCTCTAAATTAGTTATAAACAGGCCGAAGGTAATACATCTTTAGGTACAGTTGTTTTGTTTTCGCCAACCGCTTGCATCCCTACAACGGGTTCATCAAAACCGCACAACCATGCAATAGGGCTTGTGGGACTATTAGTAACGACTGCTGGCCTAAATGTTAAAACTGTATTTTGCAAAAGCTGCGAGGCTTTATTCCCCAAGCTAATGTTAATTGCACCGTTTTCTATAGAAATACCTGTCACTCGATTTCCTATTAAATATTTACTTTCAGGCACATTTGCTTGTTTATTATTTTTAGGAAACTCTCTGTTTTCAATGTAATACGTAGTTACGTCTTCTCTAATTACTGCGGCCATAGCAAGCGGATCAACAAGTTCAGCTTTTTGCATATATTTACTGTATTGCGGTAAAGCAACGGCCGCCAAAATACCAATAATAGAAATCACCACCATCAATTCAATTAGCGTAAATCCTTTTGCCTTCATAACACTTCCCCTAGCATAAAAATTGGTTGATAAGCCGCTTTAACAAATAAGTAAATAGACACAATAATGACTAAACCATACAGAATAACCAGCTTATTAATAAAGCCTTTAGCCTGCAAATTAAATTGTTGGAACTGCTGCAGAAGTAACACTTTAAACTCTTCATGAGTTTCTAAACCTAACGCATCACACTTAGCCAAGTGCTTAGTTTCGGCTATTGAAGCGTTTTCATCCTCTTTGAAATTTACCGCAAAGTTAAGCGTTATCATTAGTCGATCGTATTTCTTAATTAAACTGCGGGGAAGTAAAGCTTTTGATAAACCAGTAAAAGGCTGCGAGTCGGTTAAAGCGCATGCATTTTTAATTTTAAAAATTACTATAAAAATAATGCTTTGCAGTAAAACCAATAGAATAATTGGCACATACCAATAAGAAAAGTAATTACCTAAAGTATGCGCAGAAGAAGCCATATGATTGCTATATATCTCTACAAATGTAGGAACTACAAAAGACTGATATAAAAGCGAAGAAAAAACATAAATAAGAAAAACAGCAGTTAAATAGCTAAAAATGCCTTTTTGCTCAAATTTATACCCGCTAACTAGCTGCGGTACACATTGATAATGCATGGCTTGTTTTTGCAAAAAATCAGCATCTTGCAGAGCAAATTTTGCTGCAAGGATATTGGCTAATTTACTGTCTGCATATTTATTAGCATAAACGGTTAAATACGATTGTGTGGTTAACTCTTCTTTTTGTGCGCCACTTAATGTTTTAGAACTATAGACACGGCAAATGTAGCCAAACTGATTCCAATTCATACTTTATCCTTTTATTTGATAAAGTAACTTGCCACATATTTAGCACAATATAAATAGAAGACGATTGTTTTTTAAGCCATTGCTGGGCGCATTTTATAATATTGCATACACGCAAATTGCACGGCATTTGTAAGTAGCAACATAACAAACATTAAAATATGCGAGGTGCTAGGCATAACACTGCTTAGCTCTACAAATAAACCACACATGCCTGCTACAAACTGCAAACTAAAGTAACGGGCGCTTAAATTGCTAATATTGCCACTGCGCAAGGTTTTATATGTTTGCGGCATAACCCGCACTGAGCTCATTACCAGCCCCACGTATGTAAGTGCATTGAGTACCGATGAGGTTTCTAGGCTTTTATTTAGCAGCAATAAAAAAGGCAATAACGAAAAGCCAAGCATAGCTACAAGCTGTATACGTTCAGCTTTTGCGGCGTTATAGCGTGCAAAGTAATATAAAATTAAGCCACTTAATGCCCCAGTTACAAAAAATGGTAGAGCAATAAAGTAGCGTTCAAAATAAATATTGTAAGTAATAAAGTAGAGGCTTTGCGCTAAACCAAAAGTCATCATTAATAGTGATAACCCCGACACACTGCGATTCTTTCTAATTTTGCTCAATAGCGGTAAAAAGCTAAAAACTAAAATAAAAGCCGACAAAATAGGTAGATAGTGCGCCAAAACAACCTCGCTCGTTACTTAAATGTTAATATAAAACCCGCCTGAAACAATAAATAAACACATGTTTTTAAAAGGGTTTTAAAGTGAGCGCGCATTGTAATGATGAATATATTTTACTCAACAAATTAGCGTAAACCTATATTAGGCACTGGCAAGATAGCTGTACAAAAACCGTTACTTTAATTGAACACTAAAGCAATTATTGTGTATTCATCGCACAACTATGAAATAAAACTGATAATTGTTATCATACGCAGGTCTGTGGCAATTACACAAAAAATAAACTATGAGAAAAACACTTTTTAAAATTCACAGCTGGGTAGCCCTTATAGCGCTTATTCCGCTGCTTGTTATCAGTATAACTGGTAGCGTTTTGGTATTTAAAAGCGAGATTGACGGCTTATTAATGCCAGACAGTCACTTTGTTGTACAACAACAAGCCAACCGCTTACCTATTGATACACTTATAGAAAAAACGCAAAAAGCCTACCCTGAGTACGTGGTAGGTAGCTGGGAAATATTTAACGATGATACGGCTGATCGGGTTTATTTAATTAAACGCGGTACAGAGGACTGGTATAAATTCCATTTAGATCAATACACAGGCAATATTCTTTCGGAGCCAGTAGGCACCAGCCATTACTTTACCGACTGGTTTTTAGACTTACATTACACCTTTTTACTTAACGATTTAAAAAGCTTACCAGGGCAAACTGGCACTGTTTTAGGCTTCTTTTTTGCGTTGTTTTTTTTAGTACTTGGGATTACAGGTCTTATTATTTATCGTAAGTTTTGGCAGCGGTTATTTAGTGTACGCTGGCGTGCCACACTGCAAATAGTGCTTAGCGACATTCATAAAATGACCGGTGTAATTGGCTCGCCAATTATTATAATTTTAGCCATCACTGGCGGCTACTTTAACGGCGCTGTGTGGTATCACGAAGTAATTGAACACGCAGAAGAAGAGCACTTTGTATTAACTAAAAATTTATACAATGAAGAGATTTCTTTTCAGCACGTACTTGATGACAGCCAAAAGCAAATACCCACCTTTAATGGTACGTTTTTAGTCATGCCACTTGAGCCAGACGAAAATATAACGTTATTTGGTGAAGTTGATACCAGTAACCCGCTTGCCAGCGAATATGCCAATACCGTTACTTACAACAAGCTAACGGGTGAGCATATGGCAAACTGGGACATCCGCGAAGTGGGTGTAGGTTGGCAAGTAATTGATAGCTTTAGAAAACTTCACTTTGGTTATTTTGCAGGTCTCATTAGTAAAATAATTTGGTGTGTTATTGGTTTAAGCCCTGTTTGGCTTGGTGGTACTGGCTTTTATTTATGGTTTACTCGCCGTAAGCGTAAAAAACAGTCTCAAAAAAACCGCTTAAGTAAACATCGCACTGCAAGTGCTTGATTAAAAAATCACCTCACTGTAATGTTAAAAATCACAGTGAGGTGATATATGAAATATCTAGTTTTTACACTTAGCCTTTTTTTAGCTGCCTGTAATAGCACGCCGCCTGCAGCGCCCATTAAAAAGGTGCAGCTAACACACGTAATTAACCACTCTCTTTTTGAGCAGGTTAAAACACCTAACGAGCACAGCATTTTTGAGCTCCCAAAGCCCGAAAAAGAAAAGTTTTTAGCATACGCGCATAAACGCTTAAATGAAGTTCGCGCTGATGAGATTATTTTTAACTACCTAGAAAGCCAACTTACCAACTTTAAGTACCACGGCGATACACTAACATCAAAACAAGTTATTGAACGCACACAAGGCAACTGTATTAGTTTAGCTGTATTAACACAAAGCTACGCCACGCTTTTAGGCCTCGATACCAGCTTTCAAGAAATGACCAGCGAACCTGTGTATGCCAAAGAAGGTAATTTAGTCTACATCGCCAATCACTTTAGAACCAAAGTTTATGCGCCAAAAGAAGAAACAGATGATAACTATATTGTATTTATCCGCCCTGGCACGTTAATAGACTACTTTCCCACACGTGGCAGCTTTTATTCAGGTAGTGCGACGTATAACGATTTACTCAGTAAGTTTTATAGTAACTTAGCCGCAGCGGCATTAGCCAAAAACAATCTCAATAAGGCTTACTCTTTAATTATGCAAGCTAACCGCTTTACCCCAAACGATACAGAGCTTTTTAATATAGCCGGCGTGTTGCACCGCCGTGCAGGCGATTTAAAAAGCGCTCACATGATTTACCAAACCGCGCTTGATAGAAACGATATAAGTATAAATTTAATTAATAATTATCGAATATTAGCAAAAGAGTTGGGGGATAAAACACTAGAAAATCGCCTAACAAGCCAGCTTGTTGATAAAGAAAAAGACCCCTACGAGCTACTCGTTATTGCTAAAAATAACGTACATCAGGGCAAAATAACTCAAGCTAAAAAACAACTTGAACTCGCTATTGCAAAAGCCCCTTATATATCGGAGCTTTATTTAGAGCTGGCTAAAATTCGCTACCAACAAGGTAACACAGCGCAAACACAAAGCTTGCTTGAAAAAGCCATTCAGTATGAGCGCAATAAAGAAAGGCTAAACGTATATCAAGCTAAGCTTGCGTCGCTAAACAAGCACAATTAACCACCAACACTTTAAATTAGTTTAAACACAGCTTTTACTAATGCACTTATTACATAAAGCAATTTACTTAAAGCGAGTAGTAAAAGCTAAACCAGCCGCGCATTTCATCCTCAAAGCTATCGCCCTCTACGCGCGATAACCCCATATTGAAGGTTAAATCGTTCACACCGGCTGGGCCTAAACCAAAGCTAAAATTGCCTTGATACTTTAAGCCATAACTTTGTGCGTATACCGCATCATCTACTTGGTGCTGTTTGTAATAAAGCCACGGCATGCCTTCTTTAAAGCTAAAACCGCCGCCATAACCCATGTAGCGCTCAGCAGTGGTGCTATAAAATGGCAGCTCTGATGAAAGCACAAACTCACTATTTTGATGCTCGCTAATTAGGCTTGAGCTAAATCCGCCTAGCGCTAAGCTGCTATTGTCGCGCTGCTTTTGAGTAAAATTAATATAAAGCGGCACATCAAACGCTTTACCAAATACGTTGGCCGCTAAATCGTAGCCATGCCAATTATTGTTTTTACTGCTGCCATCGTAATACAGGGCATTAACACTTTGCCCTATCGCAAATGCTTGGCGGTCGTACTGCCAGCTTTGGGTAATGCCTATACGCGCCCATTTATTATAGTCTTGCTTATAATCGGTATAGTTAAAGGCAAGCTCTGGCGTTAGGCTAAACGCCGCGTATTTAATAGGGTAACTTAAGGCTGCAAAACCACCTCGTGCAGATAGATCTGCATTTTCGCTCGCTTGGTATTGCTTTGCGGTATTTAAATCATAATCAAATACACTCAATTTAAGCTTAACTGGCAATGCATTGTATTTTGCCTGGGCGTACCCACCGTACAAAGCATCATCATTTAAATCAACACTGTAGCCCGCTTGAAGGTCTAACTGCTTTAGTAAGTCACTGCTTTTAATATTGATATTTAAAGCACTTGTAGCGGCTGAGTTATACTGTGCGCCTAGCGCTAAACTTCCATGCTGATCAAGCACATCGTAGCTGCTTTGTTTACCTACATTTTCGCTATATATTTTTGCTTTAGGCAACGTGTACTGATCCACCAAAAGCAGTGGCGCACTATTATCCAGTGCTAAATCAGTAATTATTTCGCCCTCTGCTGTACTCGGTAACTGCTTTACATTAGGCCCATCAGCAGTAATAGATAAATAAAGTAATGCCCCGTCGCTTGTTTCTAGCGGGTGAGCAACGGCTTCTTGGCCCTGGGTAAGTTTAGTTAATGTGCTACTAGCAATATGGTAGCTATAAATATCAGTTGATCCTTTTAAGCCGGCTACAAAGTAAATTTTTTCACCGTTTTTGCTAAAGCTGGGTTGGCTTAGGTATTGATACCCGTTTGGCATAGGCACGGCTTGGCGAGTATTATTGGTAATATCTTGTATATACAATTGCCAATTCTCATTTAAATTGGCTGATACATAAGCTAATTGGGTTTCATCAGGGCTTAAAGTTGGGTAGTCGTAGGCTGTTTTTAAGCTTTTTGTAAATAAAGGGGTCATGGTTTGCGTGGTTAAATCTACTTTTACTAACTCTGAGTAACCACCGCGTACTTGCTCGGCGTAAAGGGTTTCGCCATTACTTGTAACAGTAAAACGACGTAAGCCAGCAAGTTTAGTTAACTGCTCAACGTTTCCGGTTTCGGTGTTATAACTAAAAATATCAGACACCTTGTTATAAATACCCGTCTCTTCACGTGTATAAGCATTAAAATAAAGCGTGTTGTTATTTACCCATTGTGGATTAGCAATACCTGCTCGGTTAATTTGATTTAAAACGTGTTTTTGCTCACGCTTAAATACGCTCGGGGCGTTATCGGGTATATCCAATGCATCGTTTTCTAATAGCGCTTTTTGTGCTTTTGTAAATTCATCTTCAGCTTTAGTGTTATCCTGCGTGCTATAAATAATAAGCTTGGTTTTTTTATCTTTATCGCGCTCAACAATCGCAAGCTTACTGCCATCTTTTGAAAGTGCAGGGTTGCTTGCATATAAGTTAAGCTTTAACCACAGCTCGCTGTTAAGTGCAGGTTCTGACTGCTCTTTTGCCATTGCTTTATAGGTATATTGCGCAATAAAGCGGCCATATAACTTAGCCGCACTTTGGCCAAATATCCCCGTAAAGGCCTCGTTAAAATCGCGCTTTTTAACTGCCTGCATACGTGTCCAAACGGCATCAAGCATTTGCGCTGAATACGTTTGCTCTAGCCAATATAAAAACCGGCTGCCCATTAAATACGCCATAGAGCCTGCCATAAAACCGCCCTCTGTGGCGCTTAGTTGGCTATAGCTAGGCAGTGCCCCTTGCTGAGCAAACTCAATTAGCATAGCTTCGGTGTAATTATCAAATAGCCGCCCTCGGCCCGTCATTTTTGACTCAAGTAAGGTTGCATAACCTTCGGCTACCCAGCGCGGCATATCACTGTAAGTTAAGTCGTAAATATCCCACACACTGCGTATTTTTTGCTGCCACGTATTGCGCGTTGGCTGCGCTAAATGCACTAAGTGAATATATTCGTGCAATATGAGTAATTGCTGCCAACCACTAATATTAGAAACGACCGTATCTGATTGCGGGGGCGTGGTAAAAAGCGCCATTAAAGGGTTATTAGAAGTAGGTAAAGCAAAGCCGTTAGGCGCATTTAGGGGATCAAACACCACTACATCAACTATTTTATCGAGCGCTCGATTTTGCTGCTCAAGCACTTTACTGCGCACTATTTCTAGCTCAGCCGCTGTCGATTTAGCATAATCGGCATTTTCGATGCTGTAATGCACATTAAAGTGCTCGGTATGAATAGTTTGCCAATCAGCAGCTAAGGTCGGTGTGGCTAATAGCAAAGAGGCAGCAATGAGTGATTTTTTCATAATAATCCTTTAAATGATTGATAACACTTAGAGTATTATTAAACCAGCTAATGTTGCAGTAAAAAAATGTAACAAAGCTTATGAAAGTGTATATTTTATAAGCTTTAAATTAAGCAACACCTTGATTATATGAGGTATTTATAACGCCGTTAACGCTTTACTAGGCAACCTGAAAAGGCTAAATATTTAATACCAATCCGCAATAATATTTAATCATTTTCAGGGGCTAAACGTGTCGCTATCTGCGTTAAAAATGCTCATTTACGACTGCATGGATGCAGAAGGTAGAGCAATGCAGGAGCCATTGCCGAGAGCAGCTAAATAGCGAATTTTTTGCCTGGCTATCAACACGTTTATCCACCCTCAAAATAGATCACTTAATTGTGCAAGTTGGTATAAATCGATTGGTATTACTACATCCAGCTACGCTCAGTTGACTCTGCCTGATAAAGCGCAAAATCAATTATATAATCAGCATCTTGCTGCTTTATATAGGGCATAAAGGCAAACCCTGATGCAAGTTGTATATACAGGCTTTTAAGCCCTGCGCGGCGCATAAAGTAGGTACTAATACTGCGTGCACTTTGTGCTTTATACAACTCAAACACACGGTAATGCACACCTATCAGGCCTTTGCGTACCACCATGTAAAAACGGCCGTTGTCTTCATGCAAATAATAACCATAACGCTGATAAGCAAGTGTCACTAATCCCGCTAAAATCAGCAATACCCCCAAGCTAAACCAAAGGTTAAAGCCACCTAAATAGCACCCAAGCAACACAAAAGCGCTTGGAATTAATGCATAAAAACTCAAATTTTTATAAAGTAGAGCACGCTCTGCGCCGTTAAACTGCAGTTTTTTGCTATTAAACCACGGATAAATCCATTGGCATACGCTATCTACCTGATCGCTATTTAAAACGGGTAATACTAAGGTTTGTTTATTTTTTTTAGCAGCCACGCCCGCCGCTATACCACCGCTACTTGCTTGCAAGCACTCAACGGTAAAACGCTTTAGTAACCGCCCCATTAGGTTTTGTTTTATAACTATAGATTGCACCTTATCCATACTCATAGAAAGCTGATGGCGCTCTAATAAGCCAGCAATACGTTTAAATTTTTGGCCTTTAAAGTAAAGCTCAAAGTTATAAAAACGAATAAGCGACATGCCTACCGACAACATCACCGCCAATAAAACGAGTAAGGCAATAAGCGTGATCATGGCAAAGGTTGCAGCACTGGCCAGTAGGCCAAGCTCTTGCTGATAAAAACCCTCTACCTTAGCAATAATTTGCTGCTCTAAAAAATCAACTAATACATTTATAAAAGGCGCAATAGCGGCCATTGCTAATATAGCCATGTTCGACATTAAGCCAAATTTAGCAATTTCTTTATTACTGATTCGTAGGCTATTTTCCGCTTCAAAATGCTCGCTTGAGGTGGTTTGCTCGTCAGGTTGCTGCTGCGCTTTAAAGGCAAAAATTTGTTTACGCATTTGCTGTGCATAGGCTTTGGTAACACCTGGCAATACCGCCTCTTGAGTTACGCTGCCTGCGGCATCAAAAATACAATTAACCAAATTAACGGGGGTAAAATAAAAGGGCTCAGCAATATTTACGTTTTGCACGCGCGAAAATTTTAACGTTAGGCGCTCTTTTTTAAACACCCCTTTGTTAAGCAAAATTTCGTGATCGTCGCTAATGCAAAACTTAAAATTTATGTAATATAAAATTGAATATATTAGCAGTACCACTAACGCAATAGCACCTGCTACTTGCGCCCAAAACAACTTGTTTTCTACTTGTGTAACAAACACCACAAGCATGGGCAGTAGGTTTAAAAGCCCGTCTTTTACAAAGCGCACGCTAAAATACACCACAAAATACAACACCGCCCAAGGCGACACTTTTTGCCAATGTAGTGAGCTACTTTGCTCCTCGCTAATGCTATTATTCATTGGTTAATTCAACCTGCGCGGGTATGCCATCTTGACGATAATTTTGCACAAATTGGCGTATATTTTTACACTGCTCGTGAGTTAAGCCACTTATTTGTAAATCAGCACTGACCCCGCCGGCACTAAATAACTTTAAACTGGCTAACTTTAGTTTTCGCTCAATGGGGCCTTGGTGAATTTCCATATGCTGGACACGCGCGAGGGGTAAAATAGTTATTTGCTGCCAAATAACCCCTTTTTTAAACGCAATATCGTGATTGCGCAGCGCAAAGCCCTGCAGCTTAATACTCACGGCGTTATAAAGCATTGAAAACAATATTAAAATAGGCACGCCTATCAGCAAGTAAGTTTGTGCTTTGTTAGCAAACGCTTCGTTAAAGTAACAAACAGCAAACAGTACCGCGCAAAAAGGAATGTAAAACGCCAACCAATTAAGTTGCACGTGTAGTAACGCTTTATCGGCCAAGGGGTTGAGCTGTATTTCGCTATGTTTTGGTAAATCCATTACTTGCTGATTATTAAACACGATTTTAAGTACCTTTCCTATTTACTGGCTGTTAAGCCCAGCTGATCGTAGTAACTAACGTATGGCTTTGTTTAGGCTCTAATGTCACGTTATCTTCTAACACATTGGCGGCTTCTAAACACACCATGCTTAGGTATTCTTCGTCAGCAAAATTAGATAAACGCTTAGATTTTTCTATCCATGGGTTCCACAGCACACACGAGCTTGAGTTCTCACGGCTCACATTAATAATGCCTTCAGGGGTATGAATGTGCTGCAGCAACGCGGCCTGTGTGTACACCATATCGGTTTCGCGGGTAAAGTTAACTAGTTCGTTTTGAGCAAAAGGCCCTTCGCCAAATTCAATATATTGCGCGCCTTGCAAACCATCAACAACCGTATTTTTAATATCAGAGGTAGGAAAGTAAGTATGCAGCGCTTGAGTATAACTAAATGTAGTGTTACTTAAATTAGTGGTTGTTAATCGCACTTGTAGTTTATCAGTTAAAACAAACTCAACCTTTACAGCCGATTGATGTGGCCAGTACGTGGTATTTACCAACTTCATTGGTAACTTTAAGCTAATTGTTATTTGTTCGTCACTTTCGTGCACTTCGTCAGCTTGCCATAAACTAGTACGTGCAATGCCATGTGCTGGCCAATTTGGGTTTTCATGGTTACCAAACCAAGGCCAACAAATAGGAATACCACCGCGAATGCTCACCCCCTCTTGAAACGTCTCGTTTTTAGACACCCAAATAAGTGGTTTGTTATTTTTTGGAATAAACTCGGTAATTTGCCCGCCTTGCAAAAATATTTTTGCGTCACACTTTGAGCTCGCTACATTTATAAACTCTAGGCCGGTTTCGCTTTGTTCAATGCTAACTGATGGCGATAATTTCATGTTTTTCCCTACAATACTGATATTAAAGATTTTTAACATGTGCATATAAACAATAATGCATGTGTAAAGTATACGCTATACTCTTTTCAGGGTGCATAATTTGTTCATTGGCGATTAATACATACACAGCTAACTTACAAACAATTACTAATTAGCAACAGCTGTTATGAATAATACTAAAGTCTACACCATAAGACTTGCCAATTATTCTCAACATACGTAGTGTGCGCACCACAATGCAAACAATATGCTAATAACATTTAATAAATTCTAAACAAAATTAAACTATTTTAGTTTCTGCTCAAACTAATAAAAACCAATGAGCATGGGCTAAAGCTTAATTTATTATTTGAATTCAATTTATTTGATGTGTAACATTTCGCGATTACGGCACACCTTTGGCCCATCGACGAGATAAGCAAATGCAAAAATATGACGAATTATTAGTTTCTTTACGTAAAGTAATCCGCGCGATTGACTTACATTCTAAGCAGCTAAATAAAACATCAGGTTTAACAGGCCCACAATTGCTTATAATGCAAGAAGTAGCGCACACCGATGGAATAACGGCAAGCCGTATAGCTCAGAATGTTAACTTAAGCCCGGCTACTGTTACTAATATTCTTGATAGAATAGAAAGCAGAAACCTTGTAACACGCGTTCGTAGTCAAATGGATAAACGCCGAGTGAGCTTATACCTCACCGAGCAAGGGAAAGAGTTACTAGAAAAAGCACCTCAGCCACTGCAAGAACACTTTATTGAAAAGTTTTCTGCACTTGCAGAGTGGGAGCAAAGTTTGTTGCTTTCATCTATGCAGCGCGTTGCAGCAATGATGGATGCTGATAAGTTAGACGCATCACCTCTGTTAGAGGTAGGCGCGTTAACTCAAACACCAAATAAATAAAAAATAAAAAAAATAAATTTAAATTAGTTCTTACATCATTCGTAAGGGGCTTTTGAGCACCTTGAATTTTTTATTTTTTAATCAAAATCTGAGCATCAACAATGACTAAACTCTCAAAATTAACGCTAGCACTTATGCTTGGCGGTGCAGCAAGCACAGCTCACGCAGCCGATCTCGACACACTACAAAGCCAATTAAAGCAACTAAAGCAACAAATGCAGTTGCTTGAGCAACAGCTTGCTGATGAAAAGTCAAAGCAAAGCCAAATCAACAAGCAACACGAGCAACAAGTTGCCGAAATCAGTAAAAAGGCCGACAACAAAGAAGTTGTTGTTGCACAAGCTGCGCCTGAACAAGAAGACGAAGGCATTAAAATTGGCGGTGCCGTACGCTTTAACTACAGTACTAATTCATACGATGAAGACACGCAAGACCGTGGCGGCGATTTAGACTTTGAAGTATTTCGCCTTAATCTATCGGGCGAAATTAGCGATATTTCTGTAAATGGTGATTTTCGTTTTTACGATTACATGACCATTGTTAAGTATGCATACTTAGGTTACGAGTTTACAGATGGCTGGGAAGCGCAAGCCGGTATTGCACCTGTACCGTTTGGTAACGGCCCATACAACTCACACAGCTATTTTTTTAGCACTAACTACTACGTTGGCCTAGAAGACGACTTTGATTTAGGTGTAACAGTAAACCGCAAACTTAAAGACAACTGGAAACTAGATCTTGGCTTTTTCAAAAATGATGAAGTAGGTGGTGTTGATGGCAGCTCAGAAGTTAACGAACGTTACTCTTTCGATATTGTAGGCAGCCGTGCAACAACCGAAGGCACATACGACGCCCCAGGTTCTCGCCTTGGTGAATACAACACCTTTGCTGGTCGTACAGTGTATCAAATTGAGCATGGCGAAAACGCTAAAACCGATATTGGCGTATCACTACTAAGCGGTGGTTTGCACGACGGTAACGACCGTGCGGGTAACTACGGCGCGTGGGCGTTTCATGTAAATAGCCAAATTAATAACTGGAATATTCAATTTCAGCACGGCGAATACGACTACGACCTAGACGACAACAGCAACCGCTTTGTAGTTGGCGCATTTGATTACTACGATACCGTATCAAGCGAAGCCACAATGACTAACTTTAACGTAGCATACGACCTATCGGTTGATTTAGGCCCAGTAACAGGCGTGCAGTTTTACAACGATTACGGCATTATTTACGACAAGTCTGACGACAGTGCAGATACATGGATGAACGTAACCGGCATGAGCGTATCGGCCGGTGCATTATTTACGTACTTTGACTTTATTCAAGCGCGTAACCAACCATTTATTGGCGGAACAATTATTGGTGATGGCGACACAGAACGTCGCTTTAACATCAACGTAGGTTACTACTTCTAAATAACTAAAGCATAATTAGTATTTTAAAAGGGCAAACTAAGTTTGCCCTTTTTTGCATTTATAGGGTTCGATTTTATAATTATTTGGCCTACAATCCTAACTAACAACCATTACTTAAAAGAGCCTAAGTGAATATAAAAGCAGTATTTATTTGTTATAAAAACTTATGGCTTAAAGCACTGGGGTTACTGTTAGTGGCCCTTGGCATTATTGGTATTGTGCTGCCCGTTATGCCTACCACCATTTTTTTTATTTTAGCGCTTACCTGCTTTACTCGCTCTTCCCCTGCACTTGAACACTGGCTACTTAACCACCCTCGCTACGGCGTTACCTTACAACAATGGCAAGCGCATAAAGTGGTGCCTGTAAAAGCAAAATGCTACGCCGCGATTGGTATGTTAATTGGCTTTGTGTTTTTGCTTTACTCGAGCGCCCCTGTTTGGGTAATTTACCTTGTTGGTGTAATTGAAATAGCCGTTATGATTTACCTAATTTTAAGGCCCTCACACCCGCCTAGCGCTAAATAACCGCGCTTTTTGCGTACACTCACTATTTTGCCAATAACTTTTTAATGTAAAGTTAAGTAAGTAAATTTGTAATAGTTAATGCAAATGATTATCATATTGTAACTTTAACTTAATTACTGTTTTTATGGCGTTTATTAATAAGCGGGCTTTGTACAGCACAAGCCGCGCGCTCCATATTTATATTTCTACAGCTTTGTTTTTTTTGCTTATTTTATTTTGTGTTAGCGGCATTGTTCTCAACCATGTTGACTGGCTTAAAAATGATAAAAATAATGGGCAAATAACTGCGGCTATACCAGCAGAATTAGTTACTAAAGCTAATACCCAACTAGATACATTACCCACCCTCTATCCAGACATAGAAGCCTTTCTTGCTGAGCAATATGCGTTATCTAAAGTTAAAAGTATTGAGTGGGAAAAAGAAGACGCGCTGGTAATGCTGGACTACCCCCTACCCGCCGGCTTTGCTTACGCAGAGCTTGATTTTACAACCGGCGAGCTAAATTTAGATTACCAAACCGGTGGTTTTTTAAGCCTGATTGGCGATTTACACAAGGGCCGTCACAGCGGTGAAGTATGGAGCTGGGTAATTGATATTTCAGCGGTGTTGATGATTATTTTTTCCATCACCGGCATGATAATTTTATTTCAAAACAGAAAAAAACGTAACCTTGGCGTATGGATAACACTACTCGGCGTAGCCACGCCTTTGGTTATTTACCTATGTTGGGTGCCACAAATTAAAGGAGTGTCTTAATGTTAAAAGTAAGTACGGTACTAAGTGCTGCACTATTAATGGTTGCCGCATTATTTCAAACAACGGCGCAGGCACAAACGCCACAGCTAGAGATTGAATTAACCCTACCCGATCTAGACGTACAACCTTACCACCGCCCATACGTAGCTGTTTGGCTAGAAACGCCAAAGCGTAAACACGTAACGACGCTTGCGCTATGGGTTCAAAAAGCAGAATGGTTTAAAGATTTGCGCCAATGGTGGCGTAAAGCGGGTAAAACCGACATTAACTTTGACGGCATAAGCGGTGCAACTAAGCGTGCGGGTACTTACACCATAGATTGGCAAGGTAAAGATTTAGACGGCAATGCCGTAAAACCTGGCAAATACCTTTTAAACATTGAGGTTGTCCGTGAAGAAGGCGGCCGTGATTACAGCCGCGTAGAGCTTGATTTATCGCAAGCAGGAAAAGTGACCATTGAAGGTAAAAAAGAATTTTCAACCAGTTTTGTCACCGTAAGCACTAAGTAGCTGCTACTTAATCATTTGAATTTAAGGAAATACAATGAAAATTAATTTATTAAAAACGGCTCTAATTGGCGCTCTTAGCTTATCGGCGCTGGTATCTACATCGGCAAGTGCACATGGGCGTTGGCTATTACCTTCGCACACGTCATTATCTGGTGACAAAGCGCACTACGTAATGATTGACGCGAGTATTTCTAACGAAATATTTGCACCCGACAAAGCCTTTAAACCAAAAGAAAAAGGCGCAGAGTACGACGACACACTATTAATGGCCCTTGCACCAAACGGTGAAGAAGTACCTGAGACCATTCGTGCTTATTACCTAAAGCGTAAAAGCTCTGCGGCGGTGAGCCTAAAAGAAGAAGGTACTTACCACATTGCCATGACGCAAAAGCCAATGTACATGACCTTCTACAAAAACGAAGAAGGTAAGCGTAAGCGCGTATTTGGTAAAAAGTCAGAAGCTAAATTACCAAGCAATGCCAAAGATGTAACCACAACTAAGGTTATTTCTACAGTAGATACATTTGTAAGCCGCAATGGTACTTCTAAGCCTGCACAACTTGGTTTAGGCCTTGAGCTTAGCGGCCCAACGCATCCAAACGATTTATTTGTTGGCGAGCAAGCGCGTTTTCAATTACTACAAGATGGCAAGCCAGCAGGCGAAGGCATAGAAGTAAGCATTTTAAAAGGCGATACACGCTACCGTAACGAACGTGGCGAAGTAAAAGTAACAACCGACAAAAACGGCATGTTTAGCACAACCTGGAAAGAGCCAGGCCTATACCTAATCGAAACCTCTAACAAAGTTAAAGTAAACGAAGAAGGCGTAGATGCCGGTCGTTATGCTTTATTCACAACGTTAGAAGTAGCGCCTGAATAATTTTTTCACGCAATTTACACAATAAATTAAGGCCAAGTTTTTAACTTGGCCTTTTTTTTCAAAAAACCTACAACTTACCTTGAATTCGCAACCATTCGACACAAGATTGCAACTCGAGCGTTCTAAACGTCTATAGCGGGCGTAAACTGTCACTTTAGTTGTTAACAACTTAGAATAACTTAGACAGTTTTTATCTTTGCACACAGGTAGTGCCTTCTATATTATGCGCTCCTTTGAAAAATCAATAGTTAGCAGCCCTTAAGGGAATCAACATCATGTTAAAGCAATTATCAGCCAAAAAAGTAGCACTTAGCCTGGCCGTTACCTCTGCGCTTGGCGCGTCTTATTCTCCTGCATTTGCTGCAGAACAAGACACTCAAGCACAAGAAAGTATTGAAGTGATTTCGGTTACCGGTACCCGCAGAAGCCTGCGCAGTATTGCCGAAAGTACCGTACCTGTAGATATTATTACCAGCGGTGATATGCAAAGCACGGGTCAGCTAGAAATTAGCCAAATACTGGCCAACCAAGTACCTAGCTTTAACTACCCAAGCGCCACCATGGGTGATGGTACAGACCACGCTAAACCAGCTGTATTACGTGGCTTAGCACCCGATCACACCCTAGTGCTTATTAATGGCAAACGTCGCCACGCTGGCGCGCTATTAAACTTAGCGGGTGTTGTTGGCCGTGGTTCTACCGCTGTTGACTTAAACATGATCCCAACCTCAGCCATTAAACGCGTAGAAGTACTACGTGATGGCGCAGCAGCGCAGTACGGCTCAGACGCCATTGCCGGTGTAATTAACATTGTACTTAAAGATGCCTCAGAAGGCGGCAGTGTAAGCGTAACCTATGGCGAGTACGACACCCAAATGGCAGGTGTACCGCAGCTAGAAAGTACCTACGCAGATGCCGATGGCAACCTTGCCTTTAATACCGGCGCCGACCGCGAAGTAAACGACGGCGCAAGTCGTACAATTAGTGCAAACTCTGGTTTTGAGCTTTTAGATAACGGCTTTGTAAACGTATCAATTGAATACCGCGATAACGACTCTACACAGCGCTCAGGCTTTGACCCGCGCGAGCAATACGACCGCCTAGAAGATGGCAGCCTAGACCCACGCGAATTTACCATCGACCGTTATAACCACCGTTTTGGTAAAGCAGAACTTGAAGACTACGCACTGTTTTACAACATGGGTTACGATTTTGATAACGGCTACAACCTTTACTCGTTTGGTAGCTACTCAAAACGCGAAGGTAACTCAGGTGGTTTTTACCGCCGTGCAAAAGATAGCCGCAACGTGTTAGAAGTGTACCCAGACGGCTTTTTACCGCAAATTGAAACCGACGTACAAGATTACTCATTTGCCCTAGGCCTACAAGGCGAAACTGGCCAGTGGACATGGGATGTAAGTACCAACTACGGCCGAAACGACTTTGGCTTTGGCGTTGTAAATAGTATTAATACATCACTAGGTGCCGACAGCCCAACCGAATTTGACAACGGTGCATTGGTTTATGATCAATTTTTAGTTAACGCCACAGCAAATACCACCCTTGATTTTGGCTTACCTGATGACGTATTTTTCACTGTAGGTGCAGAGTACCGCCACGAAAGCTACAAAATTGAGCAAGGCGAAGAAGCCTCTTACATTACTGCCCTTGATAGCGACGGTAACCCAATTGCAGCCGGTGGCGCACAAGTATTAGCGGGTTTTGGCCCTGAAAGCGTAACCGATGAGAGCCGCCATAACGTAGCCGTGTTTGTTGAGTTTGATACTTACCTAACAGAAGATTGGAACTTAGTTTTAGCGGGTCGATACGAAGATTACACCGACTTTGGCGATACGTTTACATCTAAACTTGCCTCGCGTTACAGCATTAACGAAAACCTATCGCTACGTGGTGCAATTAGCACAGGTTTCCGTGCGCCATCACTTGCGCAAAGCTCGTACCGTCAAATTTCTACCGTACTTGAGAACAACCAACCGTTTGAAGTAGGTTTATTCCCTACCGATTCAGCAGCAGCGCAAGCCCTTGGTGCAGAGCAACTTGATGCAGAAGAATCTGTAAACGTAACAGCGGGCTTTATGTACACACAAGGCAGCTTTAGCCTAACTGTAGATGCCTACCGCATTGATATTGATGACCGTATTGTATTGTCTGAAAACCTTGAGGGCGATGCCGTAGTAGAAATACTGCAAAATGCCGGCGAGCTAAATACAGAAAGCGTACGTTACTTTACTAACGCTATCGACTCGCGCACACAAGGTGTTGATATTGTTGCTACCTATAACTTAGATTTAAGCGATTTAGGTGACTTACGCTTAAACGTAGCGGCTAACTTTAACGATACCGAAGTAACGCACGTAGACGACAACCCAAGCGAGTTAAACTCACTAGGCGATGACTACGTGGTATTTGCACGCCGCGAAGTAGGCCGATTTGAAGAAGGCACGCCAGATAGCAAATGGAACCTATCAGCAGTGTGGAACTTTAACGAATGGCAAACCACTCTTCGTGCAACACGCTACGGTGAAGTGGCTGATATTTCAACCACAGCCGATCGCGATGAGTACATAGACCCTAAATGGATCACCGACCTAGAAGTTGCCTACCGCCCAGACGAATACTGGAAATTTGCAGTAGGTGCAAACAACTTGTTCGATCAGTACCCACAAGCAACGGTAGATAACATTGGTTACTCTGACTTTGGCCAAATATTCCCGTACACGCCATATGCACCGTACGGATTAGACGGGCGTTTCCTATACGGTAACATTACTTACAGCTTTTAATAATTAACCTAAAAGCAAATACTTAAAAAGGATGCCATGTGCATCCTTTTTGCTAATTTTTAGTGTTTTTAACCAATCATTAGTAAACCAGCGTTTAAAACATACCTATCACCTTAATAAAATCAATAACTTATAGTTGGTCTCGTTTTTGCTCTACTATGCTTATACAAAACAAGCATAAATAACAAACACAAAGGACTAAGCATGAGCTCATCAACTGTATCTAACATTACAAAACCACTTTCACTTATTGGTGGCATTTTATTATTAAGCGGCTGTGTATTTCATATATCGCCAAGCGTTGCGTCAGTAAAACAAACTCAGCAGCTTTCACTGCCCAGCAATAATCTAGAATACTTAAATGTGTTGAGCGGTGCAGGCTCACTTGAAATTAAAGGCTCGCCTAATGCCACCAGCATAAGTGTAGATGCCACAATTTACACAGCCGACATTGCAGACGAATACACACTCACCCTTGAGCAAAACGGAAAACAGGCAAACCTTGTTGCCCAAAATAAAAGCCAAAATGGCATTAACTTTTACAGCGGCCAATCTCCACATATAGATGTAGTTGTAACCGTGCCAAGCAATCTAAATTTAGATATTGATGATGGCTCTGGCGACATTGTTATAAGCGCAATGCAAAATAATATTAATGTAGAAGACGGCTCAGGTAGCTTATCTATAAACAGCGCTAAAAACCTCACCATTGAAGATGGCTCTGGCGATATAACCCTTGAAAACATAACGGGTAACTTAGCGCTTACCGATGGCTCAGGCAGCGTAAATATTAATAATGTGAACGGTAATACGGTTATTGATGATGGCTCGGGCGATATGCGCATTAGCAATGTGCGCGGCACCTTAACTGTTGAAGACGGTTCAGGCAGCATTGCCATTAATAACATTAATGGCGCGGTTGATGTTGACGATAACTCTGGCGATTTAGTCATTGAGCATGTGCAAGCAAGCGTAACCATTGAAGATGGCTCGGGCAATATTCGTGTAAATCATGCTAAAGGGCTTACCATTACCGAATCGGGCTCAGGCGATGTAAGCATTGACAACATTAATGGCCCAGTAAAAGTAGCCGATTAATTATGACTAAATGATCCATTTTCAGCCACATGACCCATTGTATTTTTAAAGCCACTAAGCCATGCTAAAAGCCTTGATGTTATTAGGATATACGCGTGTTAGAAATAGCTTTAATTTACTTAGCGGCGGCCATAGTGGCTGTACCTATTGCCAAACGAGTCGGCCTTGGCTCGGTACTTGGTTATTTAATTGCAGGCATACTTATTGGCCCTTACGCCTTAGGTATTGTGGGCGATCAAACTGATGTAATGCACTTTGCCGAGTTTGGCGTAGTAATGATGCTATTTTTGGTGGGCCTTGAGTTACAACCCGCCCGTTTATGGAAGCTACGCCATTCAATATTAGGGCTTGGCGGCTTGCAGGTCGTACTTACCGCCGCGGCTATTTTTGCGTTTTGTTACTGGTTTTTTGCCATGCACTGGCAAACCGCCCTCGCGATTGGTTTAATGCTGGCGCTTTCATCAACCGCTATTGTGCTACAAAGCCTTGAAGAAAAAGGCTGGCTAAAACAAGAAGCCGGGCAAAATGCGTTTTCGGTTTTACTATTTCAAGACATCGCCATTATTCCTATTTTAGCGCTACTGCCGCTACTTGCATTTGCACCGCAAAATAGCTCAAAAGGCATTAGCGACTCCATTATTGCAAGCTGGCCGGTATGGCAACAAGTTGGCGTGTCGGCTGCGGTTATCGCCGCCATTATTGCCGGTGGTAAGTATGTGTCGGCACCGTTATTTAGATACATAGCGCAAACCCACATGCGTGAAATATTTACTATTTTTGCACTGTTTTTAGTGGTGGCCATAGCGCTAGTGATGCAAAGTATTGGTTTATCTCCGGCACTCGGTACATTTTTAGCCGGTGTAGTGCTTGCCGAAAGCGAATTTAGACACGAACTAGAAGCCGATATAGAACCCTTTAAAGGGCTACTGTTAGGGCTATTTTTTATAACCGTAGGCGCATCAATCAACTTTGAATTATTGGCTGATGAGTTTACTACTGTGATTGCACTCGTTGCCCTACTAATTGTTATAAAAGCCTGTATTTTATTTGCCCTTGCCGTTACCTTTAATATTAGTAAAAAGCAGCGTTTACTGTTTGCTTTAGCGCTTGCCCAAGGTGGTGAGTTTGCCTTTGTACTATTAAGCGTAACCACTACATTAAGCATTTTAACGCCAGAGCAAACAAGCCTAGTGACATTAGTGGTTGCTGTTTCTATGCTGGTTGCCCCACTGTTATTAATGGTTTACGAGCAAATACAAAAACGCACCAGTAACAGCGCGCCCGAGTTCGACAAGCCAGAGCAAATTAGTAGCGCAAAACACGTAATTATTGCGGGCTACGGACGCTTTGGGCAAATTATGGGGCGTTTACTGCACGCCCAAGGCTACGACATTACTGTACTTGATCACAGCCCAAGCCAAATAGAACTCCTACGCCGCTTTGGTAATACCGTATTTTATGGTGATGCCGCACGCCAAGAGCTGCTTGAAGCCGCAGGCGCACACACGGCACAAATGTTGGTAGTCGCAATAGACGATGCAGATAAAACCCTCGAGATTATTAAACTTGCGCATAAAAACTACCCACACCTTAAAATTGTTGCCCGCGCAATCGACCGTCGCCATGCGTATCAAATGCTTAACTTAAAAGTAGATGCCTTTAACCGTGAAACAGTCGACTCAGCTATTAACTTAGCGGTAGATGCGTTAGAGCTGTTAGGTAACAATAAACAAGATGCCCAGCGCGCCGGAAAACTATTTAGAGATCACGACCGCGCTGCCGTATTGCAACTTGCCGAGCTGTGGGGCGACGACGCAAGCTACGGCGTAGCCGTGCGCCAACGCATGGAAGATTTAAAACAAGTACTGCAGCAAGATAAACAGGCACAAAGTGATTTAAATACCTGCGAACACGGCGACTGTGAAGACGGCCTAACAGAGCTAGCTGATAGGCCTAAGAAGGCTGATGATTCTCATTTGGAGTAGTGTCTAAAAATTGATATGTGCTATTAGTATGAGTTAATAGCACTTTAAATAAATACCGCACTCAAATAAGTTACCTAAAAACATAGCCGTACTTTAGCTAGTGTTCAAAACGCTTATATATTCCTCGCCAATCTGAGTGTTCAGGATATTTAATCTTATAAGCATTTATTTCAACCTTAGAGGCATGCTGAAAATAGGTAGAGAAATAGTCATTAATGTAGCTTTCTCCTTCACCCATTCTCCAAAAAATTTCGCTTGGGTGGTAATCTGGAAATTTAATCCAAGGGGGTTTTGGTGGGTTGTGCTTTAACTCATTTTCATAGCGCTCTTTTAGCAGCTTCTCCCAAGCAGCTCTATGCTCTAGGTACTTATCTCGTTGTTCATCGGTACTGTTAGCATGATTTTCACTTCCCATTGATGAAATAGGTATAAGCATTAAAATAAGCGCTAAAGCTTTGTAAATATTCATAAAGTAACGCATTACTAGATATGAGCTTTAATTAAATCTTTTAGGTCTTCTTTTTCGGCTTCGCTTGTAAAAGCGCTCGCGGGGATTATTAAAGCCAATAGCTTATCTACAAATATATATAAGTCGCCTTTATTTTCTTCTATTGCTTCAACGGCTTGCCATTTATAAAAGTAACTTCCTAGGTGATTAGTTTCGCAAATGCCATCAGCTTGAAACTCAATTGTTTTATTGCCAATCATTACGCCATTTTCATTGGGGATTGATTGCTTTTTTAACTTCTGATTATTGTATAAAAATACAATAATTAATATTAAAAAAGGCACTGCTACGATTAACCCACTTTGCCAATGAAAGTCAGAAAGGCGAATAGACTCAGCCTGAAAAAAAGTCATTAAAACAAAGGCTAACACAAACCATACAATCATATTTTTTATAAACCCTAAGCCTTTATTATCTTTAGGCGCACACAACTTTTTTATTATAAATTCAGCATAGTCGGTATAATTCTTTTTAGTAACAGTAATAGATTTGAGCATTGTTATGTCCATATAGAACGCTTTTTAGCGCACAATTAAGTCTTGTGTTTAAGTAAATAGCTAACGATAACATTCATAATACGTGTTCTCAACGCAAACTCCTTATAGGTAATTGTTGTAACTTTGGTAATTAATTTTTTACCCATTTTATATTGGTTTCTTTAATACCTAGACCTTGCTTGAGCCTCACAGGAAACTCTAATGAGGGCTTACCAGCCCAGTCTCTTTCAATGTATAAATTGTAACCGTCATCATTTTTCATATTTAACAGCGGACAACTAAATACCATCCCAATCATCTAAAAACCCAGTTCAGCTAAAGTGTTTGGGTATACCCCATTGCGGGTTTTATGTAGTTCAATGAGAGAAATAGCAGATACAAAGTTTTGTGTACCAAATATCTCATCAGCTCCAAGTACTTCAAAATCACACCCAGATAGTAATAAAACAAATAAAATACTAAATATAAATATTATGCGGCTGATGGTGTGTGTTTTATAAAAATAGGAAAGTGTTTGCAGTATTACTTGGGCGGGAATGGCTTAAATTAATCTACTTTTAAATACTTACTTGTAGCTCATAACTATTATCCTTCAAGCTATGAGCTACTACGTTTAAAAAACGCTAAAACCTAGTGATGATGCCCACCTTGAATCGCTTTACCTTGCTGGTTATAAAACCCCGTTGCGCTGTGCTCTATAAAACCTAGGTTTATCATTTTTGCTAAAAACGGGTCGTTTTCGTTATCACCTATGTCGGCGTAGTCGGTGGTTTGAAATCGATCCCACTTGGCAAACTGTGCGGTTATTTCTGCTTTATTGCTGCTTACATCATTTAGGTTAAGCGCAGTGTGAGTGTGGATTTTTTTATTGGTTACGCTAAAGCTTTTAACCAAATTCGATTGGGTAAATAAAGCGAGTTTAAATTGGTTGTCGCCCTCGGTAAGTGCGTAGTTTTTTACTTCATCGCAGCCTGTGCCTTGGGTGTTTAAAAGGGTCATTTTTTCGATTAAATGCGCATCCACCAGCTGATTTTTAGCGCTCCAACTTTGTACACCGCGTACCTCAGATGGCTGATACTCAATACCGCGTTGCTGAGCATTAAAATAACGAATTGGGCGAATTTGTTTGTTAGCTAAGTGCTGCCAAAGCTCAGTAATTACCTCACGCTGATGCGCAACTTGCGAGTTATTGCGCCAAAGCGTTAGTGACTGTGTACTTTGCTCATGGTTGTGAGTATTAGTAATTTTATAGTCGGCTTTTAAATGCGCGCTATCAATATTACATTGCTGGGCTAGGGTGCTGGTACTGGCAAGGGTTGCCATTAAAAATAATGCGAGTTTCATTAAATTATCTCTTATTTAAACGTCACTGTAATAGGCATTACCATACCCATTTACAGTGGCATTTTTATGACATAAAAAAACAACTCGCACAGCGTACGAGTTGTTTTTAAATACTCGATTTTTTATACGTACTTTATATGCTGAGCGTACGTATTAAATGACTTACGGCGTTACTTTTTCATCAGCGGTAGTTACTAAGTCTGCTGCAAAGTCCATTACATGGAATAAAAAGCTTTGCTCATTTGTGCCTGTTACTAAATGAGCGCCTGGGCCCATGGCGTATACGCCAACATCTTCACCTGCGTGAGTTTCTGAGCCAAGTGGTACAAGTGCCTCTTGGTGAAAGCCCGGTGCAGTTGTTTCAACATCGGTTAAATCAACACGCCCTGTAACAGGTGCAAATGCATAACCTGCATCGGCATCGGTTTCATCGCCTAAATCTCTAAAGCCGCCACCGTTGGTGTAGCCAACTGTGGTGTACGGCATATCGTCGGCAGCTAGGCTCGGCTCGGTTTCGCCTACGGCAACAACTTTACCTAATATTGGGTTACCACGTTTAGGGTAGCCTGCAATAGTAAATACGTGGCTGTGATCGGCAGTAACCACTATGAGCGTTTCTTCTGGGTTGGTGTTTTCCATTGCCACTTGCACAGCTTTTGCAAACTCTACGGTGTCGTTTAGGGCATTGTAGGCATTACCCGCATGGTGCGCATGGTCAATACGCCCCGCTTCTACCGATAAGAAAAAGCCATTGTCGTTGTTATCGAGTACGTTGATTGCTTTTTCGGTCATTTCGCTAAGTGAAGGCTCGCCCGCTACATCGTTTGCGCGGTCGGCTTCGTATTGCATGTGCGATTCGTTAAACAAGCCAAATACTTTAGTGGCATCGTCACTGATTGCATCAAAACCGGTTTGGTCCATAACGTATGTACCGCTTGGGTAAGCTGTTTGCCACTCGGTTATTAGGTTGCGGCCATCAGTACGGTCGCCTTCTACTGCGCTTACTGCATCGGCTGAGTTTGCTGCTTCATCTTTTGGTAAAAAGTGACGACGTCCGCCGCCCATTACAACATCAATGCCATCTACATCAATACCCGTATAACGCGACTCTAAGTTAGCTTCAAAGTTTACTAGTTGCGATGCAATATCTTCACAGGCTTCTGTGCCCTCTGGCATATCTGAGTTATCTTCCCAGTTACGGTCAGCCGATTTAGCATACGTTGCTGCAGGTGTTGCATGGGTAATACGTGCGGTTGAAATAAGGCCGGTTGCTTTACCCGCTATTTCAGCAAGCTCTAACGAGGTAACGAGTTCGTTGCCTGCTACCGTTGCGCAGTTACCGCGTTCAATGTCTTCATCTACACCAATTACGCCCACATCAGTTTTAACACCTGATACCATTGCCGTCATTGTGCCTGCTGAATCCGGCGTTTGTGCATCTACGTTGTAGGTTTTAACAAAACCTGAGTAAGGCATTTTTTCAAAGCTTAACTGGTAGTCTTCACCTAACCCGCCTTCAAGCTGGCCTGCTAAAATACGCGCAGCTGTTACGGTAGAAATACCCATGCCATCGCCCACAAATAATATTACGTTTTTTGCTTTGCCCGACTCGGTAACTATATTTTCACTGGCTTGCTGCGCTTGTGCAAGTTGCTCTTGTGCCCCGCTAAACCATGCGTTGCTTGTTAGAGATGCAAGTTGCTCGCTGGTAAGTGATGTAGCAGGTGCATTACATACTAAATTAGAAGAGGTAACTTCGTCGCTATCTAGCACGCCGTTGCCGTTTGTATCTACGCCGGTTTGAGTTTCTACACCGCCATTAACACATTGCTCTGAGCCTACTGCAATGGTGTTATCTACCGCGAGAATATTATTTTCGTCTTTGTCGTCGTCACTGCAACCTGCTAGCGCGACCATTACTGCTAAAGAAAGTACTGTTAATTTGTTCATGTTAGCCGCCATTATTGCTGAGTTAGTTCAAGAGCTTGATTAATTAAATGAAATACTACGTTTTGCTCAATTACGCCTTGAGCTAGCTGAGCGCCTGGGCCTTTTGCATGCAGCGAAATATCTTCACCAGCATGCGTTTCTGAGCCAAGCGGGATAGTGGCTTCTTGGTGAAAGCCAACATTGGTAGTATCAACGCCTGTAAGCTCTACACGTCCAGCAACTGGGCCAGTTGTATATGCTGCATCGGCATCTGTTTCATCAACTAAATTTCTAAACCCTAAGCCATTTGCATAGCCTACTGTGGTGTAAGGCATATCGTCGGCAGCAAGGCTTGGTGTGGTTTCACCTACGGCAACTACTTGGCCTAAAATTGGGTTACCGCGTTTAGGGTAGCCAGCAATCGTAAATACGTGGCTGTGATCGGCGGTGACTAAAATAAGGGTTTCTTCTGGGTTGGTATTATCTACTGCAGCTTGTACGGCTTTAGCAAATTCTATGGTGTCGTTAAGTGCATTGTAGGCATTACCCGCGTGGTGTGCGTGGTCAATACGGCCGGACTCAACCGTTAAGAAAAAGCCGTTTTCGTTTTTACCTAATACGTCAATTGCTTTGCTGGTCATTTCGCTAAGTGATGGCTCGCCGGCAATATCGTTTGCGCGGTCTGCTTCGTATTGCATGTGCGATTCGTTAAATAAACCAAATACTTTAGTAGCGTCGTCAGCAATGGCATCAAAGCCTGCTTGGTCCATTACATAAGTACCTTGTGGGTATTGAGTTTGCCATTCAGTAACTAGGTTACGTTCATCAGTACGATCCCCTTCTACCGCGCTAAGTGCATCAGCTGAGTTAGCTGCTTCATCTTTTGGTAAAAAGTGACGACGTCCGCCACCCATAACAAAATCAAGGCCGTCTACGTCGGTACCTACAAAACGTGCTTCTAGGTTTTTTTCAAAATTAACTAATTGCGAGGCAATGTCTTCACAGGCGGTTTCGGTTTCTGGCATGTCTGAGATATCTTCCCAGTTACGGTCTGCCGATTTAGCATAGGTTGCCGCTGGCGTTGCATGGGTAATACGCGCTGTTGAAATAACACCGGTTGCTAGGCCTTTAATCTCGGCAAGCTCTGTGGCTGTTAACAGCTCATTACCCGAGACAGTTGAACACACACCGCGCTCTATGTCTTCGTCTACACCAATAACACCTACATCGGTTTTAACCCCTGAGATCATCGCGGTCATGGTGCCTGCAGAATCCGGTGTTTGTGCATCTACGTTGTATGTTTTTACTTGTGCTGAGTACGGGAACTCTTCAAAGCTTAAATAACCTTCTTCACCTAAGTTGCCCGCTCTTTGCCCTTGTAAAATACGTGCTGCGGTAAGAGTAGATACACCCATACCGTCGCCTACAAACAAAATAACGTTTTTAGCTTTTGTTGCTTGTTCACTTTGTGCAAGCGCAGTTTTTGTGGCGAGTGTGGTTTGGGCATTTGTATACCAGCCATTGTCTGTTTGGCTTTGTGGTAATACATTGGCATGGCTTGCAGTACTTAACATAAGCGTTAAGCCAACTGCCGCAGCAACTTGTTTAATTTTCATCCTTTATTATTCCCATAGTGTAGTGGTTGTTGTTTTTGCTTGAAGCGTGAACCTCAAATAAGTAACCGCAGCACTATAGAAAACAGATGTGACCTCTAAGCGTACTTTTAATTAAAAAACAATGACTAAACCATGACAAAATTAAGACACAAAAAAAAGCGCAGCGGTTAACCGCTGCGCTTAGCACAATTTTCACAGGGATAAATTTATAACATTAAAAACGTGCCTTAAACGATACGCCAAAGTAGCGCTCTGCATCACGCGGAATTTGATAACGGAAGTTATCGCCACTGTAAGTTGTTGCATAGCTTTCATCGGTTAAGTTTTTAGCAATAAGCGACACTCTAAATGCATCATCTTTAAACGATAAACCTACACTGGCATTTAAAATACCGTAATCTGGTAATAATGCCGCGGGGTTAAACTCGCCTACATTATTTGGTAGGTCTGAGTATTGCTCGTCGGTGTAAATGTAAGAGCCGTTAATATGAATATTAAAATCGTGCTCTGTTTCAATAAAGTAATCAGCACTTAGCGAGTATTTTAAATCTGGCGAAAAAGGCACATCTAAGCCAGAGCGGTCAGTACATGAGCCTGCTTCTACTTCTGCCGGACAATTAAACTCGTCAATTTCAGCTTTAATATACGCAATGCCACCGGTTAAAGTGAGTGAATCGGTAGCCGCCCACATAAAGTCAACCTCAGCACCTTGCGTGCTTACATCACCCGCGTTTGTTAAGCGAGTAATACAGGTGCCGTCTGAACAGTCAAAGTTATTGGCTTGAAAACCTTCAATTTCGGTTCTAAATACAGCAAAGTTAAATACAAACTCGCGGCTTGCGTATTTATAGCCTAACTCGTACGCGTCTGACTCTTCTGGAGCAATTTCGCGGCTGTCGTTATCAGGGTTAAAGTTGTAGTACACGTTAAAACCAGGGCCTTTGTAGCCTTGTGAGTAAGTACCATATACCATTTGGCCATCGCCTAAATCGTATTGCATACCTAAACGACCCGACACGTTGGTTTCTTCTGCACTGCCTGATTCGTCAGTATTTAGTGCTGCTGAACGTACACCTACACCGGTGCGGCCAAACTCATCATTGCTGATACGACGGTGTGTGTACGACACTTCATCGTCGGTATAACGAATACCAAACAGTACACGTAAATCTTCAGATAAATCGTAAGTACCATCGGCAAAGGCTGCCCAGTTGTTAAACTCGGTGCTCATGTAGGCGGTTGCCGAAACAATATCGTTAGCATTACAGCTTACACCTAGGCTTTGCGTGTAAGTGTCTAAATCGGCCAATGCGGCATCAAGCTCTGCACCGGTTAAGTTATTTTGCGCGTAATACGCCATGGCAGCGTCTAGCTGGCCTGCATTATTTTGACAACTCGCGTCACGGGTAAAGTTACGTTGCGAGTCCATGTTCCAGTAAAATAAACCAGCCACATAGTTAAACGGACCTGCTAGGTTTGAGGTCACTCTAAATTCTTGCGAAAACTGATCCCACTGCTGGGCACCTAAATCGTGTAATTGAAAAGGCACGCCAAATACAGGTTGGTTACTGTCGCCAGCAATCGAGGTAAAGTCGCCTTCGCGGTATTCGGTGTTATCCCACGAGCGCTGCGCTGTAATTGAGGTATAGGTGTAGTCGCCAATAGTTTTATCAACCTGTACCGAAAACGCACTGTGTTCATCAATTGTGCGCGACTCATAGTCGTGATCCACTTTACGTTGGTCTAGGTCTATATCGGCTACGCCATCAACAATGCCGTTACTGTCTGGCGCGGCTTGCGAATCTGGGTTACGGCCGCTTGGTAGGGCTTCTAAATCGGCACAACAGTCGTCGTCGGCGTTATAAAATTCGGCAATAAATTTAACGTTTAAGTCATCGCTTGGCTCGTATTTAAATACAGCACGTGCCCCTTCGCGGTCATAGCCGTTTACTTTTTCGTTGTTGTAAACGTTATCAATGTAGCCATCAAACTTACCTTTAAATACGGTTAAGCTTGCTGCTAAATCGTCGGTTAAACCACCGCTTACAACGCCTTTAAAGCGGTATTCGTTATCTTGATAAAACGAAGTTTCTACGCTGCCGGTGGTATCGTACGAAGGATCTTTGGTTGTAATGTTTACTACACCTGCAGAGGCATTTTTACCAAATAAGGTACCTTGTGGGCCGCGCAGTACTTCAATGCGAGATACATCGTATAAATCGGCAAAGGCTTGACCAGAGCGGCCAAGTACCACGCCATCAACTACGGTTGCCACACTTGGCTCAGCTGCAATACTAAACGAAATAGTACCAATACCACGTACCGTTAGCGCTGAGTTACGGGTTGTGGTGCCTTTTCTAAAGCTCACCGAAGGCACAAGTGACTGTAAGCCTTCCATGTTATTAGCAAATGCCGAATCAATCTGATCGCTATTAAGTACAGACACCGCAAGCGGTACTTCGTTTAGGCTTTGCGTTCGTTTTTGTGAGGTAACAACAATTTTTTCAAACTTATCGTTATCGTTTTGCTCTGCTTGTTGCTCTGTTTGCTCTTGCTGCGCATGTGCTTGCGTGCTTAGTGCTAAACCCGTTGTTATTGCTAACGTGACTGCCAAGCTTAAGACGGACTTTTTAGCTCTCATGTCATTCTCCAAATTGTGCGTGTGTGCTGTTAAATTACCGCGTTAGCAAGTGTGTGGGTTGCTAAAAAGCGGTGCCAGAGTGTTGTAGGTATTTTCCTTATATCTCTTATGTCTTATATAAGAGATATAAACTTAAACAAACTTATCTTCTATTGCAAACATTATGTGAATAAAATGTGATTTAAAATTTGTATAAAGAATATAACGGCGCGTTATGCTCTCTCTAAGCCAATATGCGCCAAGCTGCTTGTGTAGCGTTTATGCCATCGGCGTACACTCCACCAGCTAAGCACAAAGGCGCTAGTCCAAACGGCAACTAAGCTCGGTACAAAGTACACGCTAGTACCACCAACAAGCCCAAGAGGAGAAAACAGTATGTACAGGCTTACAATTAAGCTAATCAATACAATGGCGCAAGGCAGGGCGTACTTCCAAGGGCTTAAATTTACCTCGGCTTTGCGGGTAAATTTCCACGGTGTGGCAAGGGGTTTGTAGTAACCAATACCTAACATAATGGCCAGCTCAATAAAGAACAAAATGGCGTAAATATGGATAAAGTTAATATCTACATCCCACACAAATTTAAGCAAAGTGTAGGCAATAACATGAAAAACAATAGCCACTTTAGCGCCCAGTGCAGGCACTTTGCGAGTAAATAAACCCACTAACACAATTGTGATGACCGGAATGTTGTAAAATCCGGTAAATACACGAATTATGTGCCATAAGCCTTCTGGCGCAAACATCAGTAATGGCGCAGTAATAAATGACAATATAGCAATTACAATGCTGGTTGTTTTGGCGACCTTAATTAGCTTTTCATCGCTTACTTTGTCTTTTTTCATTGGTTTGTAAACATCTAAACAAAACAATGTAGCGGCACTATTTAACAATGAATTAAACGAGCTAAATACCGCACCTAGTAGCACCGCTAAAAAGAACCCAGATAAGTACTGAGGCAGTACATCTTTTACTAAATGCGGGTAAGCTAAATCTATGGTTTGTAAGCTTTCGTGCTTATAAAGGTGATACGCAATAACGCCTGGGATCATCATCATAAAGGGTACTAGCACTTTAAAGTACCCTGAAAACAACACGCCCTTTTGGCCTTCGACTAAATTTTTAGCGCCCAATGTACGCTGGATCACGTACTGATTTGTGCCCCAATAAAATAAATTAGCGAGGATCATACCGGTAAAAATGGTGCCAAATGGCACGGGATCGTCACTGCTACCAATAGCGTTGAGCTTTTCGGTATCGGTGTTTACAAGTGTACTTAAGCCATCGGCAAAGTTGCCATCGCCAAGGGCAATAAGGCCAAGTGTTGGCACTAAAATACCAATAATTAATAGCCCAACCCCGTTAATGGTATCTGATACCGCAACCGCCTTTAAACCGCCAAATACCGCGTAAATAGCCCCCACGGAGCCCACAATAATAATGGTGACAATTAAGCTTGCTTGGTAACTTAAATTTAATAGGGTAGGTACATCAAACAGCCTAAGAACGGCGATTGATCCTGAATACAAAACAGAAGGGATCGTTATAAAACAATACCCTACCATAAATAAGATCACCGTCATGCGGCGTACGGTATCGTCAAAACGATCCCGTAAAAATTCAGGTAAGGTAGAAAACGCGCCGGCTAAATAGCGTGGTAAAAAGATCAGCGCCATTATAATGGTTGATACCCCAGCTGTTACTTCCCATGCCATTGAGCTTAGGTTGTAACCATACGCTGAGCCATTAAGGCCAATAAGCTGCTCGGCCGATAAGTTAGTGAGGATCATTGACCCCGCTATAAATGTACCTGTTAAACCACGCCCTGCTAAAAAGTAGCCGTCTTGGGTGTTAACTTCCCCTTTGGTTTTTTGGTACGAGATATATCCTACTAGCGCCATAAACGCCAAGCACGATAGCAGTGTCATGGTAATGTTCATACCTTCCATCTTGCGCCCCTTTTAGCTTACTTTACTCGGTAAAAAGTAAGCTAATATCTTTATTATTGTGTGTGTTACGTGTGTTGTGTGTGTTTGCTATTTACCGAGTTTTATTTTGGCCATGCTGTTAGCTGGCTCATGTCTTGTTCTGTGTGTTGAACCTCTGGGCCTAGCATGAGCGTATCGCCTTTACGAACAAATACGGCCATTTGTGTAAGCGCTAGTGTTTCTTCGTAATATTTTCCGCCTTGGTACGTTTGTGCATCTGGGAAGCGTACCCACTCGCCTTGCGGTAAATAAAATTTAATCTTACCGTTTGGTACTACACATGGCACCACAAGGAGTTTTTCGCCGCACATAAATTGCTGATCAAAACTATGTGCCAATACATCATCAGGAAATGCCAGTGCCATAGCACGCTGAATAGGCAACCCTGTTTGCTTTGATTGCTCTGCACATTCTTGTAAGTACGGAATTAACTGATAGCGTAATTTAAGCGCTGCAAATACCGCGTCACTTGCTTGCTCGGTATATGACCACGGTTCGCGAGGGCCAATACCATGTAAACGCATGTGTGCACTAAATACCGACGCTTGCGCCCAGCGAACATAAAGCTCTGCATCGCGCGTATCTTTGTAAAAACCGCCAATGTCGGTTGCAAAAAATGGCCCGCCCGACATGCCCCACGCTAAGCTGCCGCGAATGCTCGCTGCTAAACCTTGCCAATCGGCCTGTGGGTCGCCGCCCCATTGTGCAGGGAAACGTTGGCTGCCAGTCCACGCTGAGCGGCTAAACAAAAATGGCCCCGTTTTACAGTATTTTTCGGCGGCTTCATAAACGCAGCGGTTGTATAACATGCTATAAACGTTGTGCAGTCTAATGCCGCTGTCGCCACTGTGCGATACCATGTTTTCGTCTTCTAGCTGTTCGCCAAAGTCTGCTTTTATCATATCTACACCAAGCTCAAATAATGGCTTGTGCGATTCGAGCCAGTATTCGTAAGCATCGGGATGAGTAAAATCTAAAATACCTGACTCTGGTAATGGCGTAAGTACTTCGCCAAATGGGCTTAAATCCCACTCGTATTGATACGCTTTACCTGTGCGTTTGTCTTTTATTAGCCAACCATTTTCGGCCGCTTTAGCAAATAATGGGTTGTTTACCGAGATCATTGGGTATTCCCACACGCAAATTTTAAAATCCATGGCTTTTAGTTCATCAAGCACAGGTTTTGGGTCGGCGTAACGTGTTGGGTCCCATTCAAAGGCAAAGCGGGTGTCGGTGTCTTGCCATGCGCGGCCATCAAGGGTTATTACATCGCACGGCATGTTTTTAACGCGTACTTCGCGGGCGACACTTAATAGCTCGTCGGCGTCTTTGTAATATGCTTTTGATAAAATAACACCAAAGCTCCACTGCGGTGGTACCGGTGCAAAACCAGTTAGTTCGCAGTAGCGATTAATACTTTGTGCAGGTGTTTGTTCTTGGTATAAAAATACATCTAGCGCGTCGTCTTCTACTAAGCACACGTAAGCACGTTGCGACCAAAGCGCGTAACCTACGCCATGTGTAACTGGCGCTGGCGTGTGTACAAATAAGTTCCAGCCCTCTGGGCTCCACGCGTATGGTGTATTTTTATATGATTTTTCGGCGTTTACGCCCAGTGCATCGTGGTTGTATGAGCGAATAAGTTGGCCGCGTTTATCAAGCTTGCCCCACTTTTCGCCAAGGCCGTAAACGGCTTCGTCGTAATTAAGTTCTAGGCTTAAAACCCAGCCGTTATCGGTTTTAGCCAATGGCGGTAAACGATGCTGGCGCACAAAGTGGCCATCGGTTGCTGATTGCTGTACTAATTTATCGTTTTTAAAAAGCTTAAAGTAAAAAGGGTCGCTGTAAAATTCTAAGCGGTACTCACCGGCTGTGGCTTCAAAGCCTTGGTCTAATTTATTAAGTGATAGCGGTAAGTTAGAAGGGGTGGTGGTTAATATTTTAAACGTCTCGTCATGCGTGGAGCCTGCATTTAAACGTAAACCAAACTGGCTTATGGTAACGCTAACCTCGCCAAATTGAGTCGATAAAACTAGCACATGGCCTTGTAATTTAGGCTCTGCAGTTAAGCGTGCTGGCTCTATTGCGTTCCAGTCTGGCTCACGTAATTCAAATGCATTCATGGGAGTTCCTTAACCAATTATTAGTCTTGTATAAGACACAAGTTAAATAATTGTAATCCCCATGTCAACGTAAATAAACTCAAGTAAGTTTAAATTTAAAATATGCTTGGTGCTGATGTTGCCACCAGCGAAACCCCACTTAAGCCCAGCAAGGTAATTGCTATTATACGAACCCATTTTGCATCAACATAAGGTGTTAACTTACGGGCAAATTGCGTTACCACTAACACCAGCGGTATGGCCGCTGCAATTAAAAACATAATATCGAGCTCAGGTAAGGTGCCAAATAGCGCAATGCCTACTCGCACTATGCCACCAATGGTAAATACCGCAAGTAACGTACTGCGTATGGCTTCAATAGACCAAGCTTGTTTATAGCACTGAAACACCAGCGGCGGTCCCGAGGTTGAAAATAGCCCACCTAGTAAGCCACTTACCCCGCCGGCAATTAAAAACGAGCCACGCCCGCTTTGCGTATTGGCTCTGTCACGACCAATTAGCATTAAGCCACAACATAGCAAAATACTAATACCTAAAATAAAGTTTAAAAATTGCGTTAAATGCGCCGACATATACTCAAGCAATATAAAACCTAACAGCATTAACGGAATACCGGTATACAACATAAGTTTAAGCTCGGGCACTTTTACCGAGCTGCGGTTTTTTACTACTACAGTGGTTGAGTTAACCAAACCCAATAAGCTCACTAAAAAAGTAGTCGCGGTGAGCGGTAAAACATCTAGCAAGGTAAAGCTGGCAACCACCAACAACCCAAAACCAAACCCGCTAAGCGTTTGCATTATGGTGGCAAGGCTTAGGCACAGCGCCATAAGCAAGATGAGTTCTAACGAAATACTGAGCACTTTAAATTTCCTAGATGTGCGCTATTGTAGTGTAACGATTTGTTTTTAGGCATAATGTAAAAACAAACTGTATTGCAATAGTTCACAATTAATTGAGCTTGCGCAAAGCTGCGCAAAAGTTTTCACCTATGATATAAATACAGGTGGATTAAATTTAATGGTAAATAACAATGAGTAACTCTATGTTTGATCACAAATTAAGTGGCCCAAGCTTGGCTTTTCAACCGCTTTACTTACAAGTGGCTGATTATATTAAACAGCTCATTGTTGAAAGACGCTGGGTGCCTGGTGAAGTACTACCAAGCGAATTTCGCCTTGCTGAAGAATTTAACGTAAGCCAAGGCACTGTTCGTAAAGCACTTAATTTATTAACTGACGATAAAATAGTTACTCGCCGCCAAGGTGTTGGTACGTTTGTATCTGAGCATACTGCGCAAGACGCCCTGTTTAGGTTTTTTCCGCTACAGGCCGATGGCAAAGGTGCCGACCTACCTAAAGCCGAGCTATTATCAGTTGAGCTTTGCCCTGCACCACAAGATGTTATAAACGCCTTACAACTTAATAAAAAAGACAAAGTTACTAAGCTTGTACGCAGACGTATTCTCGATAACGAATTTTGTATGAGCGAAACTATATACTTACCGCAAAGTTTCTTTCCTGATATACATCAAAGTAGTGATATTCCGCATACATTGTACCATTACTACCAAACCAAATTTAACCAAACCGTACATAAAACCCAAGACAGTATTAAAGCGGTATTAGCGGATGAAACCGATGCTAAAATGCTGGCTATAAAAACCGGCGACCCACTGTTATTGGTATCGCGCATTACCGAATCAATCGAAGGTAAACGTATTGAATACCGTTTAAGTAAATGCCGTAGCGATCATTACCACTACCAAATTGAACTTGATTGATTCACCGCGTTGAAACGCTGATTATTTATATTAGCGCACACTTATTAAATATTTTTTAAAGGCAGCAAACGCTGCCTTTTTGCTGCCTGCAGGTTTTTTAACCTAACCATTTACTACTTAAGCGTTAACACAGTGTTGACACTGTTAGATTCGTATAATAACTTATGTCTTATACAAGACCTAAGTCATTATGCAATTTTAACAGGAATTCCCAATGAGTTCATTAAATAACATCCCGCCAGTCGGGTTCGGTTTATGGAAAGTAGCACAAGAAGACTGTGCACAAACGGTGTACCAAGCCATTAAAGCAGGCTACCGCCACCTTGATTGCGCATCAGACTACGGCAACGAAGAACAAGTTGGCGATGGCATAGTTCAAGCAATTAAAGACGGCCTTTGTACCCGCGAAGAATTATGGGTTACGTCAAAACTATGGAATACGTTTCATGCGCCAGAGCATGTAGAGCTAGCCATTGATAAAACCTTGAGCGATTTAAAGCTCGATTACCTCGACTTATACTTAATTCACTTTCCGATTGCGCAAACGTTTGTACCAATCGAAACTCGCTACCCACCAGAATGGTTTGTAGACCCAGATGCACAAAACCCACAAATGGAGCTGGCAAAAGTGCCGCTACACTTAACGTGGCAAGCAATGGAAGAGCAAGTACACAACAACAAAACAAAGCGCATTGGTGTGTGTAACTACTCAAGCGCATTACTTCACGATTTAATGACCTACGCCACAATTAAACCCGCCATGCTGCAAATTGAGTCGCACCCATATTTAACGCAAGAGCGCCTAGTAAGACTTGCCAAACAGTATGACATTCCGGTTACGGCGTTTTCACCGCTTGGTGCGCTTTCGTACCTTGAACTTGAAATGGCCGATCAAACTGAGTCAGTGCTTGAGCAAAGCGTAGTTAAAGCTGCGGCGCAAAACCATGGTAAAACACCCGCACAAGTTGTGCTGCGCTGGGGCGTGCAACGAGGTACGGCCATTATTCCAAAAACCTCTAAATTTGAACGCATGAAAGAAAACCTCGCGCTGTTCGACTTTGAACTAACAGAACATGAAATGGCGCAAATTTCTGCGCTTAATAGCAACCGCCGTTTTAACGACCCTGGGCACTTTTGTGAAGCTGCCTTTAACCGTTTTCACCCTATTTACGATTAGGATAATAAAATGTCAGCTACCGAACTTAACTATGCCCAAGTGCCTACACAATTAACGTTTGATGACTCGGTTTTTCCGTGCATTGTGGTTAATAACAATAACGCCAGCACCGTTGAAGAAGCGGTAGCTTTTATTCGCGCTCACAAAAGTGAGCTGGCTAAAAAACTTCGCAGCTCAGGCGCTGTATTGTTTAGAGGCTTTCCTATTAATAGCGCCGAGACGTTTGATACATTTTCAGCAGGGTTTGATTACGACAACTTTACGTACCAAGAGTCGCTATCTAATGCGGTACGTATTAACTTTACTGAGCGTGTATTTACCGCTAACGAAGCCCCAAAAGATGTAGAAATTTACCTTCATCACGAAATGGCACAAACACCTATTTCGCCAAGTAAGCTGTTCTTTTTTTGTAAATCGGCAGCTGAAGAAGGCGGCGCAACGCCACTTTGTCGCTCAGATAAATTATTTAGTGCATTAAAGCAATTTGATAGCCAATTAGCCGATGATTTTGAGCAAAAAGGCTTAAAGTACACCACTTATATGCCCGCAGCCGACGATGCTACATCGGGCCAAGGCCGCAGCTGGAAAAGCACCCTAAGTGTTGAAACCAAAGACGAAGCGCACAGCAAACTTACCGAGCTAGGTTACGAGTGGGAATGGCTAGAAGATGGTTCTTTAAAAGCAATTACCCCAGTTTTACCGGCTGTACTTACCCTTGAAAACGGCGTACAGGTTTTTTATAACCAACTTATTGCCGCTTATATGGGCTGGAAAGGCGTACGCGAAAACCCATCGGTTGCTATTACCTTTGGCGATGGCAGTGCCATTCCTAAACAAGGGCTTGAAAAAATTGTAGAGCTATCAAAAGACTATACCTTTGATTTAGCCTGGCAAGATGGCGATGTAGCCTTAGTAGATAACGAAATGGCGATGCATGGCCGCCGCCCATTTACAGGCGAGCGTAAACGCCAAGTGCTTGTTGCCCTTACGGCAGCTAACGCCTAATGCAAAGCTTAACCAGTACACTAAAAGTAAAAATTTCCCCATTATGGCAAGGGGCTAGCATTGCTGCAATGACGGGCCTTGCCGCTTTATTTTTAAGTGAACACTATGGCGCACCCGCTATGCTATTTGCTTTATTATTAGGCATGGCGGTGTCGTTTTTATATCAAAGCGACAGCCCATGCGCTAAAGGCATAGACTTTACCGGCACCACGATTTTACGCGTAGGCATTGTTTTACTGGGCACACGTATTGCTTTAGGTGATTTAATTACATTGGGCTGGCAAACCGCTTTAATGCTAGCTGGCGCTATATTTACCACCATTATTTTAGGGGTTGTACTGGCCCGAGTATTTGGTTTACAAAAGCGCTTTGGCGCACTCACCGGAGGTTCAGTCGCTATTTGTGGTGCATCGGCAGCACTGGCTATTTCATCTATTATGCCAAGCAGCGAGCATAAAGAGCGCGATACGTTACTGACTGTAATTGGCGTAACGGCTATGTCGACCATTGCAATGATTTTATACCCTATTGTGGTTAACTACCTTGAATTTGACGCCCACAACGCCGGGGTATTTTTAGGTGGCACCATACACGATGTTGCCCAAGTAGTCGGTGCGGGTTATTCGGTATCACCCGAGGCAGGCGATATAGCAACACTTACCAAGCTAGTACGAGTAGCCATGCTACTGCCAGTAGTACTTATTATGATGGTTGTTATTAATCGCTCAAATAAAGGTAACCATGGCGAGTTGCCAAAAGTACCCGGGTTTTTAATTGGCTTTGTTATTTTAATGCTTATTAACAGCACCTTTAACCTACCAGCTATCGTGCTCGAAACCGCTAACGAGCTTTCTCGATTCTTTTTAATAGCCGCCATAGCCGCCATTGGTATGAAAACAAACTTAGGCAAACTCACCGAGGTGGGCTTAAAACCAATAATAATGATTGTTGCCGAAACCATTTGGATAGCACTGTTAATACTTGGCTTTGTATTGTGTAGTTAAACCTTGAGCGTATTGAGTAGTTAGGGCGTGTTGATCTTTGCGGATTGAAATTTGTTCAATCTAGGGGTGATTAAATCGCGGCGCGAGATTTGTAACCTAGTGGGCTAAGTAAAAATCGAGTAACAAAGAGTTTATCGCCCCTAGGCAGAACCCGAAGGGCAGCGCATGTTTGGCATTTATGCTGCGTTATCGCCTATTTATGTGAAATAACCACACTTCATAGGCTCTGCCTTGCCTAAAAACCAAACATACTGCTGCAAATTCAACCATCAAAGTTCAACACGCCCTAAGCATTAAACCTTGAGCGTATTGAGTGGATTGCCTACAATAGCGCATCACTTTTTAATAAAGATTAAAACCATGACCGATTCAACAAAACCAGCATTACCTGATCAGCTTTCTATTAATCCACGCAGCAAACATTACGTAGAAGAAGTGTTTGAACACGAAATTGGCGTAAAGCTAAACGGTAAAGAGCGCTTTGATGTAGAAGAATACTGCATTAGCGAAGGCTGGATTAAAATTGCCGCACCTAAAGCGCTAGACCGCCGCGGCCAACCTTTACTTATGAAAGTAAAAGGCACGGTAGAGGTATTTTATAAGTAAGGTTTAGCCTACTTAAATAAGCGACTCTCCTGCGAGATGTCGCTTTTTTTATACCCGATAAAAAGCATTGAGCTTCATTCATGTTCAAGATGACTAAGTTTCATTATGATTTTATAAAAAACATGGTTGAATAGCGCCATATTGCACAAAGACACAAAGACTTGTTATGAATAAACTCACTATTTTAGATGGCGGCATGGGCCGTGAACTTAAGCGCATTGGCGCGCCGTTTACACAGCCACTGTGGAGTGCACAAGCACTAATAGAAGCTCCGCATTTTGTAACGCAGGCTCACCAAGGTTTTATAGACGCTGGCGCTGAAATTATTACCGTTAATAGTTATGCCTGTGTGCCCTTTCATTTAGGTGAAGCGCTATATCAAGCTCAAGGCGCAGCCCTAGCACAGCAAGCGGCCGTTATAGCAAAAGAAGTCACTCAAAGTGCTAAACAAAATGTATTAGTAGCAGGTTCATTACCACCCGCCTTTGGCTCTTACCGCCCTGAACTATTTGAAAGCGAGCGCGCATTTACTATTTTAGATACGCTATACAAAGCGCAAGACGAGCACGTAGATTTATGGATTGGTGAAACCATATCGAGCATTGAAGAAGCGCACGTTATGGCAAGCGTACTTAAAGGCTCAAACAAGCCATGTTATTACGCATTTACCTTAAATGATGTGGTGAGTGAGCAAGCTAAACTTCGCTCTGGTGAGCTGGTAAGTGACGCAGTAGCCGCTTTGCTTGAACAAAATGTTGCGGGTATTTTCTTTAACTGCTCAATTCCTGAGGTTATAGAGCAAGCCTTTAGCGATACTAACGCAGTATTAGCCAAGCAAAATAAAAGCGTTGTTTTAGGCGCGTTTGCTAATGGCTTTACACCCATTGCACACGATTACAAAGCCAACGAAGGCTCGCAAGCGTATCGTGATATTTCACCTGTAGAATATTTAGATTTTGCAAAAACGTGGTACAGCCAGGGCGCAAGCATTATTGGTGGCTGCTGTGGCATAGGCCCAGAGTTTATTGAAGTGCTAGCAAACTGGAAACAAGAACTTAAAAGCGCTTAAGCTTTAGTGCTTTTATAAATATTAGGGCTTATTGGCTGATACCCAATCAAGCCCTTGTATCGCTGTAGTAGGAAATGCGGTTGCATGGCTCGCCCCTTCAATAATAACGCTTTTTAGTTCAATATTGTCACTGCTAAGTGCATTAATTTTTTGCGTTAATTGCTTTGCCCCTTCCACCATATTTTGCCCTTCACCAAAACTTGGCGTTTCCCTTGCCCCCACCGATATATAAACCTTTGTAGGCACTTTAGGTTTTTTTTCCTGTAGCGCTAAAATTGCATTGTTATTAAACCAAACTGATGGGCTGCCAATAATATAATTATTAAATAAATCGGGCATCGTAAATAAAATAGTGGCACCAAATAACCCACCTAAAGAGTTACCTATATAGGTTTTTTGTGTGCTACTTGCTCGGTAGTTACTTTGTATAAACGGCAGTACAGTATTTTTTAAAAACAGCGCGTGGTTTTGAGCGTTACCGGTTGGTTTTTTCCAGCTTTTAGCCTTATTTGGTGTGTAGTCTCTAATTCGGCTGTTGGCGCCTTTTGAGCCCTTTTCGTAACTAATGGCCACAATAATAGCCTGCTGCATTTTGCCACTATTCATAGGAAACCGTGTGGCGCCTGCCACAATAGGAAACGTATACGGAGCATCGGTTAAATAAATAACCGGATATATTTTTTCAGGGTACTTTTTATATGACTTAGGCAGCTGAATAAAAACAGGATATACCCGATTGGTTACGGGCTCAGTAAGTTCTATAACGCTGCTTCTAGGGATTTGGTAGGGGGTATTTGCGCTTAATTTAAAACACATTAAAGCGCAAAGTAACAGCAGGGATTTTAAAGCAGTATTCATTAGGGCGTGTTGATCCTTGATGGTTGAATTTGCAGCAGCATGTTTGGTTTTTAGGCAAGGCAGAGCTTATGAAGTGTGGTTACTCCCCATAAATAGGCGATAACGCAGCATAAATGCCAAACATGCGCTGCCCTTCGGGTTCTGCCTAGGGGCGATAAACTCTTTGTTACTCGGTTTTTACTTAGCCCACTAGGTTACAAACCTCGCGCCGCGATTTAATCGCCCCTAGATTGAACAAATTTCAATCCGCAAAGATCAGCACGCCCTAACCTAAGCCAAGTGTAATAAACTAATATTTAATGACTACTTTAACTCACTTTTAACTTTAGGCTATTAAAAAACAAAGTTAAATATTAAAAGGCAGTGCTACATGTTAGCTGTTTGTAGCACTGATAGCGCTAAGCTGCCTGATCAGATTCAGTGCCTGAACACGGGCAGTTATCGTCATTCTGTTTAAGGCATTGTTGATAATTAAACCAATGAGCTACAGCTATAAAAGCCGATCCTATTAAAGTAAGCGCTTTTTCGGCCACCTCATGCCCTAGTAATATTGCAAATATCATAAAGGCTAGCCCAATTACGCCGCAGGCCATATAACGTAAACGTTTATGCTTTTTACAGCCTAAGCTTAATGCCAATAAACTGGTTGGCAATACCGCCGCAAGAATCCATAAATGAAATTGTTCGCTATCTATTTGCAGTACAGCAAAGCTTGGCAATAGCGCTAAAATAACCGGGGTTGCAAAACAATGTACTGTGCACATTAACGATAACCCAATCGCCATACGATCCATAACACTCTGACTCGACTTCATTATTTCCTCTACTAAATTAGTGCCTCTACTCAAAAGCGTTACTTTTAAGGAGACATTTTAGAAACAACAGTTAATTGCTATTGATACATTATAACATTTCTCGCATAATTGATATAATATAACATCCAACAAGGTAGTCAAATGAAACGTAGATCTCAATTAGCTGTGCTCATTACAGCTTTATTACCTGCAAGTGTGCTTGCATCAACAATTGAAGGCGTGGTTTTAAATAATCAAGGTAAAGCGGTTAATAATGCAACGATAGAAGTTGAAGGCTCAGACCTTAAAGTAACCACCGATGAAAACGGTAAATTTGTACTAACCGAGCTAAACAATGGCTTAAAAGAGCTTCATATTGTAGCCCCTGGTTATGCCCACCTTCATCGCGATATAACAATAACAAACGATGAAAACCAGTCGGTTACTTTTAATTTAAAGCGCTCGCCTATTGAAGTTATTGATATTGAAGCAACCCCTATTCATATGTCGGCGATGGAATCTGCCTCACCTGTTAGTGTTTTATCTGGCGAACAACTAAGACGCCAACAAGCTGCAACCCTTGGCGACAGCCTTGAAAAACTCCCAGGTGTTAATACCAACTTTCACGGTAAAGTAGCCAGTACACCTATTATTCGTGGTTTAAGCGGCCCGCGTGTACTTATTACTCAAAATGGCCTTGATGTAAGTGATGTGTCACGCGTTGGCCCCGATCACTCTGTTGCATCAGAAGCCTCTACCGCTCAACAAATTGAAGTATTACGCGGCCCTGCAACACTTTTTTATGGTAGCGGAGCGATTGGTGGCGTAGTAAATGTGGTAGATAACCGCGTACCAACCGACAGCACAACACGCGGCGAGTGGAACCTAGAACATAACTCTGCTGATAACCAAAAAGTAGCCTCGTTTAATGCCACCACAGGCACAGACTCGGTGGCTTTTTACGCCGACGCGTTTTGGCGTGAAGCCGATGACTACGAGGTGCCTGTAGCTGCCGATATAGATAGCGACGGTGAAGGCCATAGTGGCGATTACAAAGTTGAAAACAGTAATGAAGAGTCTGACGGTTTTACTGTTGGCGCTAGCTATTTAATGGATAACGGCTTTATTGGCTTAGCAATAGAGCAATTTAATCGTCAATACGGTATTCCGGGCCATACGCACGGCGAGGAAGAAGAAGAGCACAGCGACGAAGAAGAAAGCGTATTTGCTGATTTAGAGCAAACTAAAGTGCAATTATTAGGTGAGTACAACCTAGATAATAAATGGCTAAACAAAGTAAACCTGCGCGTTGGCCACACCGACTACGAACACGCTGAAATTGAAGGTGGCGCTGTAGGCACCACATTTAAAAACGAAACAAACGAATTTCGTATAGACCTACTACATAACCAATTTAACGAGTGGAATGGCGGCATTAGCTTTCATTACAAACAAAGCGATGTTGAAGCACAAGGTGAAGAGGCCTTTACGCCTCCATCAGAAACCGAAAGCTTTGCTGTAGCGCTAATGGAAGAAAGGCACTTTGGTGATTTTTTAGTGCAGCTAGGTGGGCGTATTGAGCGTGTAACCATTGAAGCAGGCGACGTATTACTGCCAAATATTGACGCTCACGCACATGATGAAGCGCAAGAAGCCGACGAGCATGATCACGACCACGAAGAAAGCGCAGAAACCACTCGTGTATTTGACGTAGAGCATGAATTTACACCAATCAGTTTATCGGCAGGTGTAGTGTGGGATTTTACCCCTAACTATAATTTAGGGCTGTCGGTATCGCGCTCTGAACGTGCGCCTTCTGCCTCTGAGTTGTTATCGTTTGGGCCGCACATTGGTACTGGCACTTACGAAGTAGGCGCACTGTTTGATTTAGATGAAGACGGCCATTTAGGTTTATCTAGTCAAACAATTGACCTAGAAACAGCCAATAATATCGATTTAACCCTGCGTAAAACCCAAGGTGATGTTGGCTTTATTTTAAATGCCTTTTACAACCAAGTAGATAATTACTATTACCAAATAGACACAGGTTTATTCGCCGAAAGTGGCCACGACCATGGCGATGAAGAAGAAGGCGCTGACGAACACGACCATTCATCAGAACTGCCGGTTTATTTATTTAAAACAGACGATGTAATTTTACATGGTTTTGAAGCGCAAATTGCGTGGCAATTAACCGATGAGTTTAAAGTAGATTTATTCTCAGATTACGTGCGTGCACGCCTTAAAGACGGCGGCGATTTACCCCGTACTCCACCACTTCGTTTTGGTAGCGAGTTAAGCTATCAAACAGATAAATTAAGTGCGCATATTCACGTTACTCGCTATCAAAAGCAAGACCGCACAGCCCCACAAGAAACAGCAACAGACGACTACACATTGGTTGATGCAAGCATCTCTTACGACCTTTCAGTATTAAACCAAGATATGTCTGTTTACCTGCGTGGTACCAACTTAACAGATACAGAAGCACGCGTGCACAGCTCGTTTGTAAAAGATATAGCGCCACGTCCAGGACGTAGTTTTGCGCTAGGTATTCGCGGTTATTTTTAAGCGTTAAAAAATTATAATTAAAGGAAATAAACATGAAAAAACTATACAAATTAAAGCTTATTGCACTGGCAATTAGCACTACATTTATTACAGCCTGTGGCGATGCCCAGACCAATATTGTAGAAAAAGACCCTATTGTTGTAGAAGACGAGCACGATCATGACGATGATGATCACGACCATGATGATGGCTACACAATTGACTCATTAGGCAGATTAGCTGTGCTTGCAGGCGATAGCAACGAAGCCAGCTTTTATGACCTAGATGACAACACTTTACTTGAAACATTTACCCTGACGAATGATTCAAACACGATATCGTCATCACCTGATTTTCGTTATGCCGTTATTGCAAGCCGCGCACAAGATTACTTAGGTTTTATTGATGGTGGTTTATGGCGTGAAGACCATGGCGAGCATTTACATGACTACGAGCAAAGCCCAGCGGCTAGCAGTTATGAGCTAACAAGTGGCAGCCGCCCTACTCACCTTGTAAAACATGACGGCCAATTAGCTGTTTTTTATGATGGTGATGCAGACTCAGGCACGGTTGCCTCTGTTGAAGTATTAACAGATAACGACATAACAAGCGCAACAGCAACGCTACCGGATATTAGCTACGATATTAATATGCACGGCGTAGCAGAGCCCCGCGGTGAGCATTTATTATCAACACTTCGCCGTGATGACAGCGAAAGCACATCAGTTGCTAAAGTACTGCCAGACCAAGTAGGTGTTTATCATTTTCATGATGGTGAATATGAGCTAGAACAAACCTTAGACCTTACGTGTCCTGATTTACACGGCGCGGCACAAAACCACGACTATGTGGCATTTGGCTGTAGCGATGGTGTGTTATTAGCCCACCAGCACGATGATGAATACGAAGCTGAAAAAATAGCGAACATTGCAGCCGTTGGCGATTTACGTATTGGTAGTATTTATGGCCACGAAGATAGCGAGACCTTTATTGGCGTAGCATCTGGCCATGGTGGCGGCGAAGCCGTAATTGTCACTATTAACCCAGCAACAGCACAAATGGAAGAACTAGAGTGGCAACTAGCCGATGGCGCAAGTGCTGTGTCGTACTCTTTTTCTGCCCATGGCGAGCACTTTTTAATATTAGACAGCTTAGGCTTTTTAAATGTATTTAGCGCACACGACCATGATGGTGAAATGCATTGGGAGCTTGAAGGCCAAGTAGATATTACCGAGCAAGATGTATCAACCATGCCAGAGGGTATGAGCTTTAGCATGACAGTGGCACAAAATGGTCAGTTTGCTTATGTAGCAGACCCTATCGCTCAGCACGTTGTGCAAGTACACCTTGAAGACTTAGAAATTGAAAGTGAGGTTGAGCTTACTTTTGCTCCTAGTGCAATTACTTGGCTTGGTATTGCGCAAGAGGAAGAAGAAGACGATCACGACCACTAATTTCACTTTTTAAAAAGAGTACTCCCTTGAAGGTTGGTGTTTTAATGCCAACCTTTTTTTATTCACATTTTGTAACAGACCTTTTATCGCAAGTGCATCGCTATTTATAACCTTATTGTTATGATGTAACCGCTATTAATATAGGATGTAATCCCATGAAAAAATTAACAACATTGGCGCTTGCCTTGGCTGCGGTTATTGCACCGAGTGTATCGGCCTATGAAACTAAAGACACACGCTTACTACGCTTTCCTGATATTCATAACCAAAACGTGACCTTTGTTTACAGCGGCGATATTTATATTGCCAATACACAAACCGGCGAAAGCAAACGTTTAACCGACCACATTGGTTTTGAAACATTTCCTAAGTTTTCTCCTGATGGTAAGCGCATTGCGTTTTCGGCTGAGTATAACGGCAGCCGCCAAGTTTATGTGATCAACAGCGATGGCTCAGGCCTTAAGCAGCTAACCTACTACAACGATGTTGGCCCAATGCCGCCGCGTGGTGGCTTTGATTACCGCGTTTTAGATTGGACCGCCGATGGTAAAAATGTGGTGTTTAGAGCAAACCGCACACCGTGGGGCAAACGTATGGGCCGCCCTTATATGGTCCCTGCCGACGGTGGCCTTGAGCAACCTTTAGCTATTCCAGAAACCGGCGGCGGTATGCTCTCGCCAGATGGTAGCAAGTATGTTTATACGCCCATTGACCGTGAGTTCCGTACTTGGAAACGCACCCGTGGCGGCCGTGCGCAAGACGTATGGATTTACGATTTAGAAAAAAACACCTCAGAGCAACTTACTACTAACCGTGCAACCGACCAACAACCTACCTGGGTTGGCGACAACATTTATTTTGTATCTGACCGTGATTACACACTAAACCTTTACCAATACCGCAAAGGCAATGAGCCTAAAAAGCTTACCAACTTTAAAGACTTTGACGTACTTTGGCCTTCAGCAGGCCCTAATGCGGTAGTTTACGAAAACGGCGGATACTTATATCGCTTTGACGCAAAAACACAAAAAAGCACCAAGCTGAGCATTAACATTGCCGGTGTGCGCCAATACGCTATGCCTTACAGCAAAAATGTAAGCGACTTTATTGATTCTATGTCGATTTCTCACGATGGCAAACGTGCTGTATTTACAGCTCGTGGCGAGCTATTTAGTGTACCCGTTAAACAAGGGCCTACACGTAACTTATCGTACACAGATAAGAGCCGTGAAATAGACGCAAGCTGGTCGCCAAATGGACGTTACATTGCTTACATGAGCGATGAAAGCGGCGAGTACGAAATTTACTTAAAAGATCGCAGTAAAAATAATGCCATTAAACAACTCACTAGTAATGGCACTATTTGGCGCTTTACGCCTATTTGGTCACCCGATAGCACTAAGTTATTGTTTGCAGATAAAAACCACACACTGTGGTGGTTAGATGCAAAATCGGGCAAGCAACACAAAATTGATACCGGCATTTACGACGAAGACGGCATTACTCAATATACGTGGTCGCCTAATAGCCAAGACATTGTGTATGTTAAAAATAACGAAAACCGTTATGCCTCACTGTGGCACTACAACCTTAAAAAGAAAAAGGTAACGCGCCTAACAGACGAAATGAGTAACGAGCAAAACCCAACCTTTTCGCCAGATGGCCAATACCTTTACTTTAGCTCTGAGCGCGACTTTAACCTTGCCTTTAGCAGCTACGAGTTTGACTACATGTTTAACCGTGCCACCCGCATTTATGCGGCCGCAGTAAACGACAGCGTTAAACCGCTTATTGCCTTACAAAGTGACGAAACCACGATTGTAAAAGATAAAAAAGACGAAAAAGAAGACGACAAAAAAGTTAAAAACGCACTGCAAAGCAGCAACTTTATGCAGCGTGTTACCGCGCTCAATGCACCAGCGGGCGATTACCGTGGTTTAACCGCAGTAAAAGACGGCGTACTGACACTTGCCAATGGCGGTTTACAACTTATTGGCACCGAGCACAATAGCGAGCTTGAAACCGTTGCTAAAGGTGTTAGCCATTACACTATTTCGAGCAACAGCGAGCATCTGCTTGTACATACAAGTGGCGGTTACAGCTTAATTGAGCCGAAACCAAAGCAAGACCTAAACGCCAATAAGCTAGATTTAAGCAAAATGACGCTTAAAATTAACCCGCAAGCGGAGTGGCAACAAATGTACGTAGAAGGCTGGCGCACACTGCGTGACTGGTTCTACGACGAAAACCACCACGGCCAAGATTGGGATGCTATTTTAGCTAAATACCAACCTATGGCTGATGCCATTAGCCATCGTAGCGACCTTGATTACATACTGAGTGAAATTGCCGGCGAAATTAACTCAGGCCACATTTACGTGCAATCGGGTGATATGCCAAAAGCCGAGCGTAAAAACCACGGTTTATTAGGCGCTAAGCTTGCAAGCGATCCATCGGGTTACGTAAAAATAGAGCAAATCTTCAAAGGTGAAAACTGGCATGACGATTTCCGCTCACCACTGGGGACTACAGGCGTAAAAGCACATAACGGCGATTACATAATTGCGGTAAATGGCCGCTCGGTTAAAGACGTGGCTAACTTTTACGAACTCCTTGAAAACACCCAAGGCGAGCAAGTTGAACTGGTGCTAAACAGCAAACCGCGTAGCAAAGGCGCATGGCAAGTAACTGTAAAACCGATAGCCAGTGAGCAAGGCCTACGTTATTTAGATTGGGTTAACTCGCGTGCAGCCTACGTTAATAAGCTATCAAATGGGCGTATTGGCTACGTACACCTGCCAAATACCGCGTATGAAGGTAACCGCGCCATGTTCAAAAACTACATGCCGCAAACCACCAAAGACGCCATGATTATTGATGACCGTTACAATGGCGGTGGCTATATTCCTGAACACATGATCACCTGGCTTGCGCGTAAACCACTTAACTATTGGAAACGTCGAGGCACTGAGCCGACTAAAACGCCACAGTTTGCACACGACGGCCCTAAAGCCATGCTAATAAACGGCTATTCAAGCTCAGGCGGTGACGCAATTCCTTATTACTTCCGCCAAGCGGGTTTAGGTAAGCTAATTGGTACGCGTACCTGGGGTGGCTTAATTGGTATTTCTGGTAACCCAAGCCTGGTAGATGGTGGGCAAGTAATTGCTGCTACATTCCGTATTTTAGACAACGATGGTAACTGGATTATAGAAAACGAGGGCGTTGCACCTGATATTAAAGTGGTTGATCGCCCAGAGCTTATTTATAAAGGCCAAGATCCATCAATAGAACGTGCAGTACAAGAGTTATTAAAGGAGCTTAAAGAAAACCCTAAGCAACCTTTAGTAGTGCCACCAGCACCTACTGATTTTTAATTTGCTGTATTGCTAAACAAGCTAATACCAATAAAAAAACCCTGCAAATTTGCAGGGTTTTTAATAACTCGAGTTTAATGATTTATATGTATTAAGGCTTATCTTTTTCTCCAGCCGCTCCATACATCATCTTCTTGGTTGGCTTTTTTCTTCTTTTTCTTACCTGTGCCTTCAGGCTTTGCCATTGGCTTTTCGTTTTTAAGCGCAAGGGCCGCATCACGATTTGCTTGGTTTACCGCAAAACCCGTTACTTCCTCACGCTCTAAACGAAGCTTGTTTTTCTTCTCGATTATTTTAAAGTGATGAAAGTCTTCATAATCAATTAACGATAACGCTAAGCCAACTTCACCGGCACGGCCGCTGCGGCCAATACGGTGCATGTAATCAGCGGGGCTACGCGGTAAGTTAAAGTTAATAACAACGGGCAGTTTGGCAATATCTAAACCACGGGCTGCTATATCGGTGGCAATAAGTACTTCTATTTCGCCCGCTTTAAATTTTTCTATTACGCGAGTACGCTCACTTTGGCCTTTATCACCATGAAATACCTGTGCGTTAATACCACGCTTTTCAAGCTTACCTGCTAAGTGCTCACAGTCTTTTTTAGCGTTTACAAAAATAAGTGCTTGGCGCCATTTATGTGCTTTTATTAAATGCGCTAAAACCGTGGTTTTTTCGCCTTTATTAACCGTAAATACACGCTGTACTAAGGTGCTTTCGTCTTTACTTTGAACTTGTATTTCAACCGGGTTATTGAGCAGCTCTTGCGTTAATTGTGTAACTTGCTCTGGGAAGGTTGCTGAAAACAACATGGTTTGTTTTTTAGCAGGCATTAACGCTAATAACTCAGCAAGCTCTTCGGTAAAGCCAAGGCTTAACATGCGGTCGGCTTCATCAAGCACTAGGGTTGTTACTTTATCGAGCTTAATAGCATTGCTTGAGATTAAATCGAGCAAACGCCCTGGCGTTGCAACAATAATATCGGCGCCGCCGCGCAGTGCCTGCATTTGTGTATTAACCGACACACCACCAAACACCGCGACCGTTTTAATTGCGCCATTAAAATTAGCAGAATACGATTTAACGCTATCGGCCACCTGCGTTGCAAGCTCACGGGTAGGTACCAAAATAAGCCCAGTGACAAAGTTACCTTTGCTCGCTGTTTTTTTAGCGCCTTGCTCTACAAATAACTTTTGTAGCATAGGCAAAGCAAACGTTGCTGTTTTACCTGAGCCAGTATTAGCCCCCGCAATTAAATCGCTACCAGCCAGTACACTTGGAATCGCCTTAGCTTGAATTGGCGTAGGTTGGTTATATTCCAAATCGGTTAAACGAGCTTGTAGCTCTGGAATAAGGCCAAGTTCGTTAAAAGTACTAGGGCTTGTTGCTGAGGTCATGAATATTACGGGCTCATTGCTAAAAAAGTAGCCTGTAATTTTAGCGTATTTAGCGCTTATTAAGTAGGGATTAGTGATTTTAATGTAGTTTAAGTAATGGCTGCGCGATTCGAGCTACAAGCTCTAAGTATACTTTAGCTCTGATTATTTTTGCTCATTAATACGAAAAGGGAGTTTCCCCCTTTATTTAAGATATAAAACGACCTGCACGCTCAACTAACTCAGGGTAATGTAATATCGAAAACTGTCGATTTTGGTTATAGCTAAAGTCATGTAGGATCATATCGCCAAGTCCCGCTGTACCTCTTTGAATTTCTGAGGATTTTGTTCCGGTTTTTCCTAGTAACTTGCTTATAATACTAATAATTTTACCTTCAGAAGCTTTCTTTGAGTCCAAATTCGATTCTGAATTATTCATTTTTTCAATAAAAATATTCCAATTTTGACTGGAACTAGAGTTAGTTCGAAATTTATCTTTCCACATTGGTATCATAATTTTATATAATTCTGGCTTACTTATTTTTAGAATAGATAAAAATACTAACGGTAACGTATATAGCCTTTCTTTTGTTGTTAGCTGAATTGCTTGTAAAATTTTTACTGCTTGCTCAATATCCCGTAAACCCGCATCACATAAAATAGCGGTTTGAGCCAGCAAATAAGCATTACCATTTTTATGCACAGCAATTAACTTATCATCATTAACAAGCTCTGTTTTCCATAAGTACTCTGAGTAAGACAAGCGATTTGGTGGTGGTAGATGATAAATTTGATCGAAAAATCTATTTAGGTACTTTTTAGATTCAAAATCATTACCATAAATAGCCTTTATTGAATGACTTAATTGCTCGGATGCAGTAGCAACAACAAAATAAACGCGTGGTATTTGAAATAGATGTTTAATTGTCTCTAGTAGTTCAATGGCATAACTAGGTCTACATCTGTCTAACTCATCTACGAATATGAAAATTGGCTTTATATCCTTACCAGCCTTTTTCGCGATCTCCCCTAAATTAGCCTTAAAAGTAATAATACTATTTTCTATGCTTTCTTGATGTTCTAACGCAATATTTGTCGCTTGAGTTGTTAACCCTTCGACTAGTTTATTTGTAGCTTTATTATCTACATCGGATGTTTTACTTGCTTCATCGCTGCCCAACATCAATTCGTTTATTTGATCGCGAGATAGGCCTGTCAATCTTTGTGCTATAAAGGATAAAAGCAGCGGGGCTGCGGCAAGCTTAAATTTATTCCATTTAGTTTTTTGGCTTGCGTTGACCTTCTCACTAAAAAAAGGTTTTAACTCTTTATCGATTGCAGAAATAAAACCAAGCAAAGGGTTATCTGTAAAATCCTTCTCCCAAGCATTAAAATAAACAACTTCGCAGTCTTGTGACTTTAAATCACTTCGCCAATTTGTAAGGAAATAGGTTTTACCAAATCCCCACTCTGCATCAATATTTAAAACAAAAGGTTCTTCTTTTTTTATTGTAAATCGATTGAGTAAATAGTCAGTTAGATACTCCGCGTCTTCTTTTCTATTTAACTTATCGTCATTCCATGGTTCCATTATTTATCTTCCCTAATTTTGTTTATAGTTATATTGCCATGAAGACATTGATTACGAAACATTGTATTCAAACGAAGTTATTTTCACTGTTATTTAATTTAAGTACCTTGCAGTAATAAAACACGGCAAAAATCATTCACAAAAAAGGCGCATTAAGCGCCTTTTTATCTTTAACAGGTGTCGCAACCTTTTGATTTTACTCAACAGTAACCGATTTAGCTAAGTTACGTGGTTGGTCAACGTCAGTGCCTTTAATTACTGCTACGTAGTACGACAGTAACTGTAATGGCAATGTGTAAACAATTGGCGCAATAATGTCGTCAGTGTGGTTTACGTTGATTACACGCATTGTGTCGTCTGACTCAAAGTGTGAATCTTTATCTGCGAATACGTAAATAATGCCGCCACGTGCGCGTACTTCTTCTACGTTTGATTTAAGCTTTTCTAATAGCTCATTGTTTGGTGCTACAACAATAATTGGCATGTCGGCATCAATAAGTGCAAGTGGGCCATGTTTTAGCTCGCCCGCTGCGTAGGCTTCTGCATGAATGTAAGAAATCTCTTTAAGCTTAAGCGCACCTTCCATTGCAATTGGGTATTGCGAACCACGGCCTAAAAACAGAGAGTGATGCTTGTCGGCAAACTCTTCTGCAAGGTCTGCAATGCCATCAGCTAGTAGCAATGTTTCTTCAAGCTTAGCGGGTAGTACTTTTATAGCATTTACAATGGCACTTTGGTCAAGCTGTTTTTCTTGCGCTATAGACGCAGTAAGCATTAACAAACCAACTAATTGTGTAGTAAATGCTTTAGTAGAAGCTACACCAATTTCAGCGCCGGCTTTGGTCATAAAGGCTAGATCTGATTCGCGCACAAGCGATGAGCCCGGTACGTTACAAATGGTCATTGAAGCCATGTAACCTTGCTCTTTAGCTAAGCGTAATGCCGCTAGCGTATCGGCTGTTTCACCCGATTGTGAAATAGTTACAAGCAGGCTGTTTTCGTGCACATACGATTGGCGGTAACGAAACTCAGAGGCAATCTCAACATTACAGCTAACACCCGCAAATTGCTCAAGCCAGTAACGTGCAACCATACCTGAATGGTATGACGTACCACAGGCAATAATTTGTACGTGTTTTACGTCTTTAAATATTTGCTGAGCGCTGTCGCCAAAGGCATCTATTGCTACGCGGTCGTCGTTTAAACGCCCTTCAAGCGTGTTGCGTACTGCAAGTGGCTGCTCGTAAATTTCTTTTAGCATGTAGTGGCGGTAGTCGCCTTTGCCTGAAGCATCTTGCGTGATGTTTGATTCAACAACTTCACGCTCTACAGCGTCGCCATTTTCATCAAAAATTTCTACTGTGTCGCGAGTAATACGGGCTACATCACCTTCTTCTAAAAATATGAAGCTACGAGTAACGGGTAATAGTGCTAACTGATCAGAAGCAATAAAGTTTTCGCCAAGGCCTAAACCAATAACAAGCGGGCTACCTGAGCGCGCTACAATGATTTCATTATCGTTTGCTTTATCAAATACAACCGTACCAAACGCGCCTTCAAATTGCTTAACCGCTGCTTGAACAGATGCAAGTAACGTAGTGTGTTGCTTACGAAGCTTATGAATTAAATGCACCATAACTTCGGTATCGGTTTCAGATAAGAACTCGTAGCCTTCTTCTTTAAGCGATGCGCGTAAGCTTGCGTGGTTTTCAATAATACCGTTATGCACAAGTGCTAGCTGGTTGTTTGATACATGCGGGTGAGCGTTTTCTTCAGTAACGCTACCGTGTGTTGCCCAGCGGGTGTGCGCAATACCTGTATGGCCGCTAACGCCGGCTTTTTCTAGTGCAGCTTCTACGTTTACTACTTTACCTACTGCTTTTACAGTATTTAGCGTAGAGCCTTCTAAAAGTGCTACACCGGCAGAGTCGTAGCCACGGTACTCAAGACGTTTAAGCCCTTCAACTAAAATTTTATTTACTGGACGTTCTGCAACTGCCCCAACTATTCCACACATAGTGTCTCCATTAATTTTTTAATTCTAGTAACTCACTTTGTAGCTACTAATCAATAATCTCTGCACAAATTAGTTTTACACCACACGCCTCAATCGCTTTGCGTTTATCATCTGCTAAGCCAGTATCGGTTATTAAAGTGGTTACTATTTTCCACGGTAATTCTAAATTTGGTATTTTTCGGCCAATCTTATCTGATTCAACCATAACGATTACTTCGCGGGCTGCTTTTGCCATTACTTGGCTTAAGCCGACTAACTCATTAAAGGTAGTAGTACCGCGTTTTACGTCTATGCCGTCAGCACCAATAAATAGCTGATCAAAGTCATAAGAGCATAATACGTTTTCGGCAACTTGCCCCTGAAACGACTCAGAATGTGGATCCCACGTACCGCCGGTCATTAAAAGTGTTGGCTCGTTTTCAAGTGAAAGTAAACGGCTCGCCACTTTAATCGCATTGGTCATTACAACTAACCCGCGTTTACTTGCAAGTTCTGGGATCATGGCCGCCGTAGTACGCCCGCTATCAATAATAATGCGGTTATGATCTTTTATAAGAGCAGCTGCAGCCTTAGCTATTGCTACTTTTCGCTTAGAGTCTATTTCGTCACTTACAATTTCTTTAGGCAGTGCAATAGCACCGCCGTAACGGCGCAGTAACAGGCCACTTTTTTCAAGCGCGGTTAAATCTTTACGAATGGTTACTTCAGATGTTTGAAACTGCTCAGCAAGCTTTTCTACAGCCACTTCACCTAGCTCATTTACCTGAGTAAGTATTAAATGACGACGCTGCTGTGTGTTTCGTTTAGTCATAAAGCTCGTAGATTAAGTTTCGTTTCGAAAGATGTGCAATTCTAAACGAAACTAGTTAAATGGCAAGTGAACGAGCAAAAAAGCGCAATGTGCGCTTTTTAATTTAACAGTATGTAGATGTGGTGAAACATTCTAGCTTGCTCAATGAGCTAGAAACTAGATTACTGAGCACGCTATTATTTTTTAGTTCAAGTATGGGTATGTTAAAAACTCACTACCTAAAATATATAAACTCCAAGAATCACGCTCATCTTTTTGAATTAGTACATCGTGGTAATTATTCGAGATTTGTGGACTCTCCCAAATAACTTGATTTGATAACTTATCCACTAGGCTAATTGTTTTTTCTATAGAGTACTGCGCCAAATAGTTACGACCATAAACGCCACCTATAGCCTCATCGAGGATTTTCTCTTTGTGGTAAATTGTAAAGCCCTTAGTTTGTTGCCCATCCAAAATTTCTAATGCTTTCGTTTTCGTATCTAATACTATTAAACCACCTTCCTCATCGAAACTACCAAAAGTACGATAATCAATTATTAGCTCTAGTTGAGGATCTGAATCTAGCTGGATAGCGTGTACATGCGCTACATGGCTTGTTGATTCTTGTAAGAAATCTAAAGGAACAGGCCAATTGCTACTGTCAATTGAAATGGGTAATAAGCTAGGGTTTTCGTAAAAAGCTATACCTAAATCGTAATAACCTATTATTATTTTTGACATCTCTTCAGACGGCAAGTAAGGAAAGAAGACTCTTGATACGACTTCACCTGTTTGTTTTACAATTGTGAAATATCTAGTACCACTTTTAAAACTCAAGTGTGTTTCGGACTCTGTAAAAGCAAAATCATACGAATTAGAAAAAGTCACTTCTGAAACGCTAGTTTGCCAAATTACACTGGTTGAACCTATGTTTCGTTTAACAATAAATGTCTCGTTATTGATTTGAGTTAATGAATACTCAATTTGATTTTCATTATCTTGCGTTAACAGCATCTCTCCAGTGAAAGTAACAGGTGCATTATTGTGCGTTATCTGAGCCGAACGTCCAAAATCTGAAACGCTAACCGTATCATTAACAGCACCAACTATATGAAGATTAGGAAGTTGACCTTGAGGCACTGATGAATACTCAAGCTGCCATCGCCCATTCTCATAGCTAAAGCTTTGCATAGTATATTCTTCGTATAAATAACTTCCTTCTAAACTATCTGTTTTGCTTACTAATAAAGACTGTATTCCATCATTATCAAAATCAACAGCTCCTATTACTCTCCCAAAGGGGTTTTCATCAATAGATACAGAGAACAGTTGCCACTGCTGATCAAAGTAATGAAGCTCTTTTGAACTAGAAAAGTAAACATGACTATAGGGACTATCTACCTCAAGGCCGATTGAAATTCCATCATGGAAATTAGTCTCAAACTTTTCAATACTAACCTGCAGTTCACCATCTTCCCACCAAATTAGTTCACTATAGTGATCGGAGGCTTTATACCTAGTTACACGACAATTACCACCACTGGTAAACGCCTTAAATTCATATTCAGAGTATGGCTCTATCAGGTATTTGTTCTGTTTGACATCAAATATATTTCCCCTATCAATTAACTCTTTAAAGCCGTCATTATTCAAATCACAAACTTGAATCAAGCTATTTGAATAATTAAGTGAAAGGTCCGGCGCAACAATAAGCTTAGTGATAGAAAGATCATTCCCATTAATAAGATAACTATCATACGAATGACCCGCCGAAAGGAGGATATCTTCAATATCATCGCCGTTGTAATCAAATACCATAGAGTTATAATTCTCAGCCGCAACATCATCTATGAGCAAACTACTCGAGTCCTCATTACTTAAAAATATTTGATGTTTAGCTGCCTCTTGGTTGTAAGTAATACTGAGCCAATTTAGTTGCGTCCCTGACTGATTAAGAAATGCACCTACATGCTCAGCATTTAAAGGTAAGGGAGGTATCCATTTATTGTATTCTAGAAACCCTGTCTCACTGAGATTTAAGACATAATCAACATTACTGCGTAATACACCCCTTTTATTGTTCGAAAGCTTAATTGAAGCTACACCGGATGTTGAGTTGTTCACATAACCAACTGAGTGATTATCTACGCCACCACGTGAGTGAAGGTTGATTTGATGCTTAGCTCTTGTTTGAGTATCAGAGTTTGATATATCAACAGCAAAATTTACCTTTAAATTACTACCAAAGTCAGGCGCGTTGCTTAACCAATTAACCTCTCCTTGCTCTGAAATCGAGATATTACTAGGCCCATAAGCTATTTTGTACTCAAAAGGACCATCGACTTCATCATTAGACAAATTAATAATGGCTGTATAGTGTTCACCTAATTCTATTTCATCATATGCAGTAATATCAGAAACAATTGCAGGGAGTTTTTCTAATTTGAACTCATGCTCTGCAGTATTTTCTGCGCCACTTGGGTCTACAACTGTTAACGAAATACGATAAAGACCAGGTAGATCTCCAAGAAATTCTATTTTACTCCCTGTGCTAATCTGCCAGCTAGCATTTTCAGGAAAAGCTGTTAATTTCCACTCATAACCCAATGGTTCTAAATCAGGGTCTTTGGACTGCGATGCATCAAGTGTAATTATAGAGTTTCTTCTAATTGAGTCAGGGGCTAAAATATCAGCCCTAGGAGCAGAGTTGACTTCATTGTTATAAACATCGTCTAGATCTGCTAAATAAAACTCTAGTGGTATAAACTCATTAGTTAAACGTATGCTCGAAATGTCATTGCCCTTAAGCTCAGCTAAAGCAGTATTTTGTGATACAAAGCTGTATTGCGCACCAACAATCGGAGGCAACGCTATATCATTATTGGGATAGAATTTGTCCGTTTTTACTGTTAACTTTCCTAAATCACTAAAATAAATATCACCATTAAAACCAATTCCATATCCAATATTAGTTGCATCTAAAACTGCATCAAGCCTTACATCCGAAAATAGAATATCATGCGAGCTTTCGTCTGAACCTTTGAATAGGATATTTACAATAGCGCTACTGTCACTATTTTCCTCTTCGCTACTAGCAATAGCAAAACCTTCTGTTGAGTAGACAACACCGAGCACTTCGTTACTAATTGTTAAATTGGGTACTATTCCATATTCAAGAACAAATTCAGCGTTAGAGCTTTCGATATAAATATCAGATTGCCCATTAAAAACCCACCCAGCAGCAGAGCAATTGTTATAAGTAATTATATAGTGCTGATTAGCCTCTTCCTCTTTCATTACAGTAGAGCCTGTAACACAACCGGAATGATCAGATTGGTTACTTAGCACTGGGTCGTGGAGAAATAGATTTTGATAATCCTCACCAAATACTATGGAATTAAGACTATCTAGTAAATATGAGTACTGGGTAGTTAGTTGAGTTACATTACTTGCTGTTATTTCGAATAAAGATGTTTCACCGTTATAAATAGGCGTATTTTGATAGTCAGGCTTAACAAATTCAGCTTTTCCTGAAGAGCCAGAATCATTATTAACTGGTTTACTCGTATCACCACCCCCTCCTCCACAACCACTTAAAAGAGTTATTAAACATAGTACTTGGATTGATTTATTAATTTTCATTACTTGCTCCCTGTTACATTAATTTTACATCATTATCTTTTTTTTAAAAGCTTTAAAATAAAATCTAGTATTGATCATGGAGCTTCTTCACCTCGGCCTTAGTATAAAAGTTACAACATCATCTCAGTAAACATATATAACCATGCGATAATACCTAGAACAGTAATTGGACACCCAATAAAGAGCGAAATTAATGCAGCCATTTAATAGCTTAAACAGAGAGCTTTTAGCCCTACGTAAACAAACAGGCGAAATATGCCGACTCTTCAATAAAAGCCCGAGTAAAGGTAATTTAAAACGCATTAAAGAGCTATTCGCTCAATGTGGTGAAGGCGTAATTATAGAATCAGGTTTTCATTGCGATTATGGTAATCAAATAGCTATTGGTGATCGTAGCTTCATAAACATTAACTGTACGGTATTAGATGCCCCAATTAGTGAAGGAGCTATCAGCATTGGTGGTGACTGCTTAATTGGCCCCAATGTTCAGCTATTGACTGTATCCCATGCTGTTAACCCCACACAGCGACTGAATAAAGAAAACTTTGCTGCTCCTATTACAATAGGCAACAACGTATGGATTGGCGCAGGTGCAATTATTTTAGCGGGCGTATGCATTGGGGATAACAGTATTATTGGTGCGGGATCTGTAGTTACTAAAAGTGTAGAGGCGGATACTGTTGTTGCTGGTAATCCAGCTCGTGAGATAAGAACACTATAATTATAATCGATGTTTTTTAGCGTCGGGAGTCGCTACGCTCGCCCGACCTACATTCTAGAAGTAGATGAGTGTGCATTAATTGTCCGCATTTTACTTTTTCTACGGACGTAACAAAGCCCGGCTCTTTCGAGTCGGGCTTTCTTGTATTTGGAGCCTGGCAATGTCGTAGTGCCCACAGCAGTAGAGAGTCACATAGCAAATGCGGCATTATCATTGCGTCGGGAGTCGCTACGCTCGCCCGACCTACGTGATAAGTTTAGATGTGAGTATTAATTGCGGCATGAGTCTTGGCTACTTATTAAATCCCAGACAGCAAAAAACCCGTTACATCGCTGTAACGGGTTTCTCTTATTGGGAGCCTGGTAATGTCCTACTTTCACATAGCAAATGCTACACTATCATCGGCGCTGTTTCGTTTCACTACTGAGTTCGGCATGGGGTCAGGTGGGTCCAAAACGCTATGGTTACCAAGCAAATTAGGTGTAAAGGATTAAAAACAAGCACGTAGTGCTACTTTTTCCTTTGCGCAAGGTGGCTCAACTTTAACGCTACGCGCTAAGAGTCACCTCATAAATTTGGAAAATATCTGATAATATTTTTTAAGTCTAAGTATCTATCTACTTTAGCTATTA